>CAZHCY010000135.1:0-7127 GCA_964531185.1 uncultured Desulfovibrionales bacterium
ATAATGATGCGGACATTCAGGATTCCGGAAATTGTCAGTAAATACAAGACGTTGATAGAGAATTTTTGACTGTCAAGTTACAATTTTTTTAAAGAAAAATTAAGCTTTCTGAAAATAATGCTTGCTATTTGTTAAGAACCGTATTAACTGTTTTGAATCACGTATCATCAGCTTACTGTGACAGGCTGGAATGTAGCAGCCTGGGCTGATGATTTCTATTTTATTTTCAGGAGTTTTTTTCTTATGACCAATTTGTATGTCGGCAACCTGCCATGGAACACAACTGAGGCCCAGCTTAAAGACCTTTTTGCTCAGTACGGTGAAGTCACCTCGGCCAAAATCATCGAAGACCGTGAAACAGGACGTTCCCGTGGCTTCGGCTTTGTGGAGATGGAAGATGGTTCTGATGAAGCCATTGAATCCCTGAATGGAACTGATTTTGGAGGTCGGAACATCAAAGTGAATGTTGCCAAGCCCAAAAGAGAAGCCAGATTCTAATCTTCAGGCAAACAAGTTATTCAAAGCCCGTCCCGCTCTGCGGGGCGGGCTTTTTTTTGGGTATCCAGCCTTTAAAATTCATACATGTAAAGAATGATGGACGACCTGGTGATTTCACCGGTCATTACAGAATCCTGGACCACAGGCAGAAACCCTGTTTCAGAGCCGGCCATGAGCTCCAGGGCCTGTCTCACGGTCTGGTCAGGGCTTATTGTCTGAAGGTTTCTGTTCAGCATGGAAGTCACCGGCTGCTGCCACTGTTTTGGATTTTTGATTTTGTCCAGGGGTTTTCTGTTGATCATACCCAGAAGAACTGAGTTTTCATCCACTACAGGCGCAGCTGTCCGGCCAGATTCATTAAGGATCAGATCAGCCTTTTCCAGGGTGTCGGAAGCAGACAGAACAGCCCTGGCCGGCGTCATGAGCTGTTTTACCCGGGGTTCGGCAATTTCCGTATTGCTGATAATTTCAGTCAGTTCTTCACGAACCTGAGCCACATCAGCTTTGAGGATGGCTGAGCCGGCCCCTGCATGACCTCCTCCTCCCAGCTTGCGCATTAAAGCGCCGATGTCCAGTTCCCCGGCACTGCCCCGGCCGATAACCGCTGTTTTGCCGGCATTCATGGGAAAGATGCCGAAAGCGGCGTCCAGTCCTTTAATGTCCTTGAACTTGTTGACCACTGAAGGCAGCATGTTCAGGCCTTTATCCACCTGCTGGGCGCATATTCCTATGTTCAGGCTGCCGGCAGACATTATATCCGACTCAGCCAGCATCCTGCTGAAAAGTTCAAGATGCCTGCTGTCCAGGGAGCCCTCCATATAAGCGGAGACCACATTAAGATCAGCTCCGTTTTCCAGCATGAAGGCGGCCATGCCCCCATCCCTGGGCGTGGTTCCTGGAAGGGACGGGAATCCAGTTTCATCATAGAGCCCCAGCAGAAAAAGAGTGGCATGGACCGGGGAAAAGGCCAGATTTTTTTCCCGGATTTCTTCCAGCAGGATAGTGACAGAGGCTCCGGTTTCCTCCTTGCGGATAATTCCGGCTTCAATGCCTGTCTGTCCCAAATGATGGTCCCAGACATGAATCTCAAGATCTTTTTTTCCGGCCAGTTCCTGCATTCTGTCCAGCCGGTTCCAGCTGGAAGTGTCCGTAACCACCAGCCGGGTCACTTCTGACAGATCAATGCTCTTTCTGGATACCAGCCTGAGCATGTCCCAGTGTACTGCCAGAAATTCCCTGACCATGGGCGATGCCTGATCAGGCATGACCCGGATATGGTCTGGATAGAGAAACGAGGCTGCCACCATGGAGGCCAGGGCGTCAAAGTCTGCATTGGAATGCGTGGTGATGATTTTCATGGAAATTTTTCCAGGCTGGTAACTGTTTAGGGGTCTGACTGAAATGGTGCCGGGTATGAAACCGGGGTCTTTTCCAGGCCGGAAACTGATTCCTTTTTAATGGCATTTAAGGCCCTTAAGCGATCCGGGCAAATGATTTAATGTTAAGAGGGCATGCCTGATGCGGCCATGGCCTGGAATATTTTTTTTATGGACTGGTTTACTTCCCTGCCTATGAGATCCAGGGAAGCCAGTTTGGAGATCCAGGGCATGACCTTTTCCAGTTCTTCCGGAGTAAAGATTTCATTGAACAGAGTGCAGGACTGAATCAGGCTGATGAGCACGGCATCCCTGGGAGAGGGGACTTCACGATTCAGGATTATTTCCCTCAGTCTGGATTTGACTTCTCTGATATTTTGATCATCCATGATCGGGTAGCGCCTGGCTTCAAAAAACCAGAGTATTTTTTTATTCTCCAGCTTGAGCACATTTTTGTCCACCAGGCGCTGCAGAACCTTGTCCTTGAGGTTGGGAGTGTTCCAGGCCAGATCATTGAGCCAGAATTCAGTGCTTCTGGGAACATCCGAGTCCTGGAGTCTGGCCAGGGCCTGGTCCAGGATTTCTTCACCGGTAGGTTCGGTGTTGACCACTGTCAGGGTTTCCAGGTCAGTGTCAATGCGGTAGGCAAAAGCCAGTTCCATGAGGATGGCTCCGGTCAGGGCAAAGCGCATGCTGTGACAGGGAAGGGGTTTAATGACTCCTTTTTTATCGTCCAGAGCAAGTAGAAGAATTTCTTCAGCAAAGGTAAGCATGAAATTTTCCTTGGATTAAAAGGTTGAAACACTCATCAGCCAGGTCCGGATTTTTTTGAAAGGACTGCAGGATATGTGTATCCAGCCGGTATATATAATCAATTATAGACGTTAAGATCATTTTTCGCAAACATTTTAAACAGAGTCCGGCCCCTGGACCCAAGGCGCTTTATATGCCGGGATTATAATATTTGCCGCTCCAGAGGATAGGTTTTGGCCTGCTTGCTCCTGACTGATTTTTTGTGTAGGGCAGCTGACTGATGATCAAGAATATCCCCCTGAAAGAATCGCCTGCAGTAATTTTATTGCTGTTTAGAGAGTTAGGAAACAGGGGTGAAAAAACCAGGGTTTACCAGCCTGACAAATTGCCCGAAGCATTCCGGCCCGGACTTTCTGCTGGAAAATCCCGGGTAATAAGTGCCTGAAATTTTCAATCAAGAGGACAAAATATGCTGCGCAAGTTTCTGCTCTTAATGGTTCTGGCCGCCATGTTTTCAGGTTTTGCCCAGCCTTTGCCTGCCCAGGGCGTTAAAGCAGAGGTGCTGGCCAGAACTGAACAGACCTGGAACAATACTCCGCTTCCTGATTATCCCGAACAATCTCCTGAAATTACCATTTTAAGGATCAGAGTGGAGCCCGGGGTCAGGCTGCCCGTGCACAGGCATCCGGTGATCAATGCAGGCTACATGCTTGAGGGCGAACTGACAGTGGTTACTGAGGATGGGGATGAGCTGGTCCTTAAGGCCGGGGAGGCCATTGTGGAAGTGGTCAATACCTGGCATTACGGAATTAATACCGGAGACGGCCCGGCTGAAATTGTGGTTTTTTACGCCGGTTCCAGGGGTACTCCCATAACTGTTGAAAAGTAGTATTTATGTAAGCATTCAGGGGGTCAAGGAACAGGATGTCCAATATATTTCAGGAGCTGGCTGCTGATCTGAAGCCCAGGATTTTTTTCCCGGCCGTAAGCATCGGCTTTATCCTGGGGCTTTTGATCATTATTCTTGAGATATCCTTTGCAGCGATGATTTTTGCAGGTGATATCAGCCATCTGGCCGTGAGGGGCGCCGGCCTGACCCTGGTGGGCGGCTTTGCCTGCTGTGTGGCAGTATCCCTGCTAAGTTCCTTTAAATCCAGCATCAGTGTTTCCCAGGATGCTCCAGCTGCAATTTTTTCCGGAGGTGCGGCAGCCATGGCCGCGCAGACTTTGTCAGGCAGCGGAGATGTATTCATGACCATAGTGGCCGGACTCATGCTCTCCACCCTGTTGACGGCCATTTTCCTTTTTTTTGTGGCCAGATTCAGTCTGGTTCATTTTTTCAGATATATACCATATCCGGTTGTTGGAGGTTTTCTGGCCGGTTCAGGCTGGATTCTCAGTACCGGCAGCCTGGAGGTCATGCTGGGAGCCAAGCTGGATGTACTTAATCCAGGCATGCTGTTTGGTTCTTCTTCTCTGTTTCTCTGGCTTCCGGGAACTGTTCTGGCTGTAGTTCTCTTCTGGGTTCTCAGAAGATTTTCCCATTTCATGATCCTTCCTGCCGCTCTTATCCTGGGAATGGCGATTTTTCATCTCACCCTCTTTCTTGCTGACATATCCCTGGAACAGGCCAGGGAAGCCGGCCTGCTTTTTGAGGCCCTGGGCAGCGGCGGGCTGTGGCCTGTTTTTTCCTGGGCGGAAATGACCGCTGTCAACTGGCAGGCCGTGCTGTCTCAATTGCCTGTCCTGATAACCATCCCTTTTATAGCCCTGATGGGGCTTTTGCTGAACATGAGCGGTATTGAGCTGGCTTCAGGCAGAGAAATCGACATGAACAGGGAGATCATGGCCAACAGCCTGGGCAATCTTCTGGCCGGGCTGGGAGGATCTCATCCCGGCTACAGCGCTTTGAGTCTTTCCATGCTGGGCTTTAAGACCCGGGCCTATACAAGGATTGTGGGGCTTTCCGCAGCAGGGGTGGTGGCTTTGACCCTTGTCTGGGGGGGAATGCTGGTTTCGGTTTTTCCCAAGGCAGTCCTGGGCGGGTTTCTCATGCTCCTGGGCTTTTTTTTCCTCTGGGACTGGGTGATTGAAACCAGGAAAAAGATGATCAAAACAGATTACCTGATTGTCCTGATCATTCTGGTCATTATTGTCTGGCTTGGATTTTTCCAGGGAGTCATCCTGGGCATTCTGCTGTCGGTTATACTTTTTGTGATCCGATTCAGTCAGGTTCCTGTTTTGAAGCAGTGTTCCTCAGGTCTGCATGTGCAAAGTTCCAGTGTCAGGCCTTTGCCACACAAAAAGATTCTTTTGGAACAGGGCTCAAGAATCAGGATTTTTCAGCTGTCAGGGTACCTTTTTTTTGGTTCTGTAAATTCCCTGATGGAAAGAATTGATGAACAGATGCAAAGTGGTACTGAAAAATATTTTGCAGTCATAGATTTTTCAGAGACCACAGGTGTGGATGTCTCTTCTGTAAGCGCTTTTGTCAGGCTCATGAACAGGCTTGGCAAATACGGGGCAGAGGTGGTGTTCACCGGTGCATCTGCACTTTTTCTTTATCAGCTGAATCAGCACCTGGGCCTGCTGCACAGTGATGAGCGCTTCAAGTCCTTTACAGATCTGAATCAAGGTCTAAAATGGGCTGAGGACAGGGTTATCCAGGAACAGTTAAGCCTGTTTGAAGCCGGTGAAAATGCCCATGCCAGAACCAGGCTTTTTGACGGCGTGGCAGATGAAATGCTAAGCAGACTGGAGCAGCTGGAGCTGGCCGAGAAGGTGATGCATGACCTGGATGAGTATGCCGGCCACCTGCATCTGGAGAAAGATGAAGTACTGTTGAGTCCCGGGGACACGGCTGATGGAATTTACTGGATTCAGCAGGGCAGGGTGCTGGAAGTTCATCATGACGGGGTCAGGGAGATTCCAGGCGCTGAGTTCGGTCCTGGTGATGTCATAAATCTCAAGGGACTGTTTTATGATTCTCAGGCTGCCGCACTTTACAGAGCAGGCTCTACCTGCCGGATTCAATATTTCAGCAGGGAAAAGTTGAGTGTCCTTATGAAAAAAAATCCTGCCCGGGCTGCAATGCTCTACTCGGTTCTGCTCAAGGCGGTGGCTGCCTGGCCGGATACTTGATCCGGCTGAACAAAGACAGGTACAGGAATCTGATTTGCCCCATTCCTGGATGCGTATCTCAGACCTGCTTCTCGGCCGACTGCCAACTTTTTTGGCGTCTGGTGCCAACTATTTTCCCGGTTCTTTTTAAGACCAGTTCCAAAGCTCTTTATTTCAGCTGAGATATGGCCGTGGTCCGAGTCTTGCTTTTGAGGACTTTAATTTTGCAGCTGCAAAGATACTTCAGCTGACTGACACCAAATTGATACTTTATTTGAACCGCAAAAACCAGTACCAAGTATCGCTGAAAAGCCCTGCCATTTTATTGCTGAAATTAAGCAGAAATGTCCCTTTCTGTGGTTTGCGCGGTAATTTTTTCAAAATATCACATCATAGATATTAACATAAGGTAAAAGACATCAAGGAGGAATGGCCATGCGTTTGCCGAAAACACAAAAGCACAAGAAATCAGACAGGTTCAAGCTGACCGGGAATTCAGGCCTGTGGACCATAAGCCTGATTCTGTCCGTATTTTTCATTCTGGGGATCAACTCTTCCGGTCTGGCGGATGAACCTGAGCTTTTAACTATTAACTGGAAAAATCCTCCGGCAAATATTCTTCCTGAGACTGAACAGGAAAAGATCCGTCAACTGGGGCGAATATGGAGAATCAGGTTTGAAACAGAGTTGAACCCAGGCGGAGACACAGTGGCTGTCAGGGCGGTCCATCCGGAAGAGGAGCCTTTGAAAGGCTTCTGGGATTTTAAATCCCATGACTTTGTTCCTTCGGAAATCCTGGATATGCCTGTGTTAAGGGCTGCCTGGGCTGATGAAAATTACTTGGTTTCCATCCTGGAAGATGAAGCAGAGGAAAAGCTGTTTATGGCAGGCACGGATAAAAACACCGGCCGGACTTTTGTTGAGGATAATCCCCTGCCGGTGAGCGGCAATGTCCTGGCCATATCCCAGGATGCTTCCAGGCTGCTGGTTCTTGCCCCCCACAGCCGCGACCAGGTCCGGAGAAAAGGAGAAAAGAGAGAAACATCCAAAGTAAAAACCATCACCATACCAGGAAAAATGGACGCTTCATATGAGCAGGATGATCTGGAAATCACTGCTGAGGATTCAGTGCTTCTGCAGGTGGACTTAAATAACATGGATATACATGAACTCATTGTTTTTGAACCCGCGTCTGTTATTCCCACGGCATCCTTCAGTCCGGATGGAAAAAATCTGGCTGTGGTGCATAACTATATGGGTGAAAAGATGGCAAGTATTGTCCGCAAAGATAAAAATGTTCAATCCCTGACCCAGGTTCATGTTCAGGATGCCCTGGGCCTTCTGGCCCCTGAAGAAAATCCCCTGCACACCACCAGCAGC
>CAZHCY010000136.1:0-7091 GCA_964531185.1 uncultured Desulfovibrionales bacterium
ATCTCCTGATTAAGCTTCTTGTTCATCCGAGCTGTGGTATCAAAATAAGGGGAAAAGGTAAATGGTCCGGGCCTGAGCTCGTTCGTCTTGGCGGACAGGGCTGCAGCGATTTCAATGTTGGATTTGGCCTCATACATGGGCTTGATGGCCTGCTCATTGATGGACAGCCAGTAGTGCCAGTAGGAGGCGTTAACACTCCATTCCTCAAAAAGGGTGGTTACAGGCAGGACAATGTCGGACAGTTCCACGGTCTGGGTGAAAAACTGCTCCACGGAAACAATGAGTTCAGGCTTTTGAAAGGCCTTGACCATTTTGTTCCGGTCAAAGTCCTGGCTGAGGGGATTTTTGCAGGAAATCCAGAGCACCCTTATGGGCGGATCTTCAGTGTTCAGAATGACTTCAGCTGTTTTGTTGATATTCAGGGGCCTGTCGGTGTAGGCATCAGCCTTGTCTCCGGAGAAGTCAAAGTCGCCCATGGGGCCCTTGGACCCCAGATATCCCTTGGCGCCCTCGGGCCTGGGCTGGAGCAGAGCGTGATAATTAAAGCCCCAGGTGTACAGGTGCCCGTATCTGGCCCCTCCTCCGCTTTTGCCCACATTGCCGGTCATGGCCACCAGAGCGTCAATGGATCTGACGGAAGCTCCACCATTGACATGTCTCTGCATGCCATAGCCTATCCAGATGGTGGCTGGTTTGGCTGTGGCAAATTCTTCAGCCACCCGGGTGATCTGCTCTGCGGGAATTCCGGATTTCCGGGCAGCCCATTCAACTGTAATCTCCCGGCGCAGGTAATCTGCAAATTCCTCAAAGCCAAGGGAGTTGCTGAGCACCCACTGCCGGTCATACAGGTCCTTGTCCAGAATATGTCTGGCCATGCCCAGAGCCAGAGCTCCGTCCATGGATGTCTCCACCTGCCAGTAGACATCAGCCTTGGCTGCGGTCTGGGTGAAGACCGGGTCGATGCAGACCACCTTGGCCCCTCTTTTCCGGGCTTCATAGATATACTTCATGGAGTGGACGGAATTCCAGGCCGGGTTGGCTCCCCAGAGGATTATATAACGGGCGTTGACCATGTCTTCCGGGTCATTGCACCACATGTCCCCCATATCATAGTTTTGAGCATCTATGCCGGCCGGCCAGCAGGGGGTGCCCACCAGGCGTGTGGTGTAGCCCAGGGAAGTCATCAGGCCCTCAATGGAATAATTGGTGATACCGAAGTTGCCTGAATATTTGGTCAGGGCCAGTCCCAGCATGGAGTCATCCTTATCATTGATTTCAATGAACTTGCGGGCAATGATATCCAGGGCATCATCCCAGCTGATGCGTTTCCAATTGCCGGATCCCCTGCCTTCCTGAATCATTGGGTACTTGACGCGGTCAGGGCTGTAAGGACGTCTGGTATAGGCATATCCTTTGACGCACAGTCCACCTCTGGTGAAGCTTGATTCCGGAGCCCCTTCAATGTAGCTGACCACGCCGTCCCGGACATAGGTTTTGATGGAACAGGTATCATAACAGTTTCTGGGGCAGGCGTTTCTAAAGATTTCATATCCCTGTTCAAAATCTGGCGCAGCCTCAACAGAAACAGGCTTGAGCAGGCCTCCGGGCATGGCTGCCAGAGCACCGGCCGCAGCCAGGCATTTGAGGAATTTTCTCCTGTTAATAAAGCATCCTGCATTGTTGTCCCGCGGATCAGAATTGTTTCTGTTCATACAGCCTTCTCCTGGTTACATTGTTGACCAATATATATCTGTCTGCATTCAGTTTCCGGAAACATCCTGTATTTCCCTTATCTGCTGTTTGAGCCAGATTGCCAGGATCCGGCAGACCCCGACAATGGCCTCATGGGCATGTCCGGAGTTTTCAACCCTTGAGCAGAATGCCGGTATCCAGGTTCCCATATGCTCCTGGACAAAGAACTTTCTCAGTTCATCGCTTTCCTCCCGGTCCGGCTGATGCTTGAGCTGCAGAAGTATCCTGGCTGCATCAAGTTCAATGCTGATGTGATCGTCCGGAACGGTGTTTTTCCAGCAGGAGGCCAGGCCCATGGATTCATACACCTTTCTGACGGTCATGGTGGTTTCAGCCATGAGCAGGGGTTCCGGCTGCAGGTAAACCGAGGCATAAGGCGGTGCTTCCAGGGCCTGGGGTCCTGTGAAAAGCCTGTTGAATGAAAATTCTGCCTTGTTCCATTCCCTGACTGTGGGAAGAGGAAGGAAGTTTTCCCTGTCCAGAGCAAGATACGCCTTTTCCATGGCCAGGGCATTGTCTGCAGCAAAAAAATCCCTGAGAGCTTCAACAAGCTGAGTGTTTCCCTTGGAAGCTGAATTCATTCTGTCCTCCGTAAAAAAAATCTGTTGGATGAGCATATGGCCTGACCTGCAAACCTGAGGGGACCCGGTCAGGTGATAAAGGGGGTAGAATCATGTGCCCATTGATTCTGCCTGAACTCAGGCGGCATGGTTTGATCCAATATCAGGTCTTAGATCCGGCTGATACTTCAGATGCCAATCATTCCGGCCCTGTTGTCTATTTTACAGATTATAGAAAAATGAGGGCAGGGCAATATAAGGAAGTGTATATTTAATGGGTAGGTTGAGATACCTACTAAGGAAAGCCTTAGGCTTTCCGGAGCAGGTGAGCTTTGGGATAAGCAGGGTCTTTTAACAGGTTCAGGAATATTCGGGGTGCTGCAGGAAGGTGTATAAACTGCTGTCAGTGCCCTGGAGACCCAGTTTTTTGCGAATGTTCCTGCGGTGGGTGTTTACGGTGCCCACTGAGATGTTCAGGGCGTCGGCAATATCTTTGCTGGACTTCCCAGCCTTGATGAAGCCGGATATTTTCATTTCAGCCGGGCTCAATCTGAGCAGCAGGGGGCTTTTCCCGGCATCGGCACGTCCGGCTATCTGGTGCAGCTGATCCTGCAGCAGATCCACATAGTTTTGTCTGATCAGCAGATTGTCTTCAGTCCTGATTCTTTGCAAAGCAGGGATCAGGTTCTGTTCTATGTTTTCGGCAATACGGACAAGCTGTTCTTTTTTGGAAGCCTCCACTGTCTCCAAAACGTTTTTCAGGGTAATAACCATTTCTTCCACCTGATTTTTTCCCCGAAGCAGTTCCTGGGTGCGCTGATTTACGTTTTTTTCCAGGATGCTGCGCTGATTCACATAAGGTGTTATGTCGTTGAGGACAAAGATGAAGCCCTGGGAAGCCAGGCTGACCATGGACAGGGAAATTATTTTGAGCTCAAAAAAGTATTGATCCTGACAGACTGAAATTTCATGGGACTGGTCCTGAGCATAGTATTTGACCAGGTCCTGTATGGATTCGCCTTCCAGACCCAGTATATCCCAGATGGCCTGATGTTTTTCCAGAAGGGCAGAAAAAAGCTTACGCGCGGCCTGATTGGCCTCCATGACATGGCCCTGTTCATTTACAATGAAGACCAGGTCGGATATGGAGGACAGAATGTTTTCATATTTGTTTTTCTCCAGGGTCAGGGCCCTGTTGGCCAGATCAAGGCTGTTGCGGGACTCCTGACTGGTAATGGATGACCAGTCTTCCAGAATGATTGTTTCCAGGGCATCGGCGTACAGCCTGAGTTTTCCCGAGGCAGCCAGTTTGGATTCAGGTTCTGCCGGGAGCTCAAGGATTATCTGCTCCACAGCATGGACCAGGGTTTTGAGGCAGCCAAAGAACATTTCCGGGGTAATGCCTCTGCTGCAATGTCGTCTGGAAGTATTGACTATTTTTTGAGCCCACTCCTGGCGGGCAATGAGTTCTTCAAACGGTTTCCGGGTACTGTCCTGGATACTGTCCAGTAAGGGCTCCAGAAACCATCTGTAGGAAAGAAGGCAGTCCTCCACTTTGGCTGTGGTATGTTCCAGATATCCGGCCCTTTGCATGTTGTCCGCCCAAAGTTCAAGAAATCTCCGGCTGTAATCAGGCAGGGCAAGAAATATTTCGCTGGGTTTTACTGCGGTTTTGCTTTTTTTCATATTGAAGGTCTTAAAGCTCAAAAGATCCGGATGAAATGTTTATTGAAAATGCCAGGGAAACCAGGATTTTTTTTGGCATTTTCCAGGAAATGTAACAAGTCAGTAACTTGCATCTGGTATGGGTTGGCTTTCCCAGGATTTTTCCAGGTCGGTTTTTTCCCGTCAAAAAAGCAGGCTTTGGGGTGCCTGTGCCCGGCAGGCCTGAAAAAGACCGGGCTGCGTCTAAAACACTCCGGCTGCAAGGATTTTAAAGGAAAATTAAAAATTATGGGCTTTAACAGCAGCTGTCAATGTCAGGATAATCTTAAATATTGGTAACAGTTGAGCCCTTTTTAAGGAAAGCAGGGCACCGGCTGGTTTTTTATTTGTGTAAGAAGCAGGCCTTAGAAAAAACAAGTGCTGGGAGAGGCAGTCCCTGTGCCTCATGCAAATGGCTGAACTGTTACTTAATTTTTTTGCCGCCTCCTGTGCCTGGGCTCCCCGGCTTGGGTGAATTACCTGTTTGTAAATGATACAGACCCAGGTCTGCTTTGAACATAAAAAACAGGTTTATCCACCCAGGGGACAGTCCCGAAGCCAGGGACAGTCCCCGTGCCTGACCTGAATTTCCTGATTTATCTCGAAATTTACAAACAGGTAATGGGCTCCCCGGCTTCAGACTTTAATTTTTCAGATAAATTTTCTTTGGCTGTTGAATCTTAAACAAGGCAGTTTAAACCGTGGAATTTCTACTGGTATGCGGCACGGCCCTGGCAGTCTCCGGCTTGACTCTTTTTTCCGGATTCGGGCTGGGGACCCTGCTTTTACCGGCATTTGCCCTTTTTTTCCCTGTGCAGGCGGCTGTGGCCATGACAGCAGTGGTTCATCTTCTGAACAACATCTTCAAACTGATGCTTATGGGAGGCAAAGCCAATATCAGAGCGGTGCTGATGTTTGGTCTGCCTGCTCTGCCGGCCAGTTTTGCCGGGGCAATGCTGCTCATGAGGCTGGCGGACATGCCGGCACTGGCAGAATATACTTTTCTGGATACCCATCTGGTTATCTATCCCATAAAGCTGGTCATAGGTCTGCTCATGGCTGTATTTGCCCTGTTTGAACTGCTTTCACCATTGAAAAGACTGAATATTGATTCCAGATATCTCCCACTGGGAGGACTGCTGAGCGGTTTTTTTGGCGGACTTTCCGGCCACCAGGGAGCCTTCAGAAGCGCCTTTCTCATTAAATCAGGATTGAGCAAGGAGGCCTTTGTGGGTACCGGGGTGGTGATTGCCGTGATGGTAGACCTGACCAGGATAAGCGCTTATTCCGGTCTTTTGGACAGTGCTCAGGTCAGGGACAACCTGGTTCTTATTGCTGCTGCTTCCCTGGCTGCTTTTTGCGGCGCTTTTCTGGGGAAGATGCTTTTGAAAAAAATTACACTGCGCTCTGTTCAGCTTATTGTGGCCTGCCTTCTTTTTTTGACTGCTGCCGGCCTTATGAGCGGGATGCTGTAGCAGGCACTGCTGGAGATTGACAATGGTCTAACAGTTTAGCCCTTTTTAAAGAATGCAAAGGCACAGGCACCCCAGCGCCTGCTTTTTGGTTGATGTAAACAAGGACCTGGAAAAACAAGCTCTGAAAGAGCCAGTCTTCGTGCCTCATGCAAATGGCTGAACGTAGCTGTTCAGAATGATCAGCAGTCCCAGATTTTTATCCTTGACAGGCATGAAGAGGAAAACTATCCAAATCACATTTAGTCAGTTGTGCAACTATGAAACAATTTAAGAGGAAAAAGCTATGAAAAGACAGGAAAGCATTGAGGTCAGCAGGAAAATGTCTTTTCTGGACCGTTATTTAACTGTCTGGATATTTGCGGCCATGATCCTTGGAGTCCTTATGGGTTACTTTTTTCAGGGGCAGGTGGAAAGCTTCAACCAGTCCCTGACTTTGGGTGAGCATACAAATCTGCTCATTGCTGCCGGGCTGATCCTGATGATGTATCCGCCTCTGGCCAAAGTAAAATATGAGCTTATGCCCAGAGTTTTTGCTGATTACAAAATTCTGGGACTTTCCCTGCTGCAGAACTGGGTTGTGGGCCCCATCCTCATGTTTGTCCTGGCTGCAGGCTTTTTTGGTTTTCTGGCCCCGGCTCTGTTCGGCCCTGACCAGCGCTGGGGATACTACATGGTAGGACTTATTCTGGTGGGAATCGCCAGGTGCATTGCCATGGTTCTGGTCTGGAATCAGCTGGCCCGGGGCAACAGCGAATATGCGGCCGGACTGGTAGCCCTGAACAGTGTGTTTCAGATTTTGACTTTTGGTCTGTATGCCTGGGTATTCATAACTGTTCTGCCCACATTTTTCGGACTGGAAGGGGTTGCCGTGGACGTAACCATTGGTGAAATATTTTCCAGCGTAATGATCTATCTGGGCATACCATTTGGAGCGGGAATTCTTAGCCGGGCCATCCTGTTGCCCCTTAAGGGACATGACTGGTACGATAATGTTTTTGTGCCCAGGATTTCACCCATTACTCTGGTGGCTCTTCTGTTTACCATTGTGGTCATGTTCAGCATGCAGGGAGAACAGATCATTTACCGTCCTCTTGATGTTCTTTGGATTGCAGTCCCCTTGAGCGTTTATTTTGTTTTCATGTTTTTGATCAGTTTTTTCATGGCCTCCAGGCTGGGCGCCGACTACAGCCGCAGCGCCACTCTGGCCTTTACAGCTTCCGGGAACAATTTCGAGCTGGCCATTGCTGTGGCGATTTCTGTATTCGGCATTGCCTCACCCATAGCTTTCGCAACAGTTGTGGGACCATTGATAGAGGTACCGGTGCTCATAGGCCTGGTGCACGTCAGTCTCTATTTCCTGAGAAAAGTATTTAAAGGAGTGGTCAGGGATGACGGCCTGGAAACGGAAGGTCTGGCAAATGCAGGTCAGATATGTAAAGCCGGCCGTCATATTTCAGAAGCAGTGCCTGAGAAGCAGGTTAACTGCTGAGTTTTTGGATTCATGGTAACAGTTTAGCCCTTTTTAAGGGCGCAGGGGACAGGCACCCCAGCACTTGTTTTTCGATTGATGTAAACACAGATTTTGGAAAAACAAGTGCTG
>CAZHCY010000137.1:0-7028 GCA_964531185.1 uncultured Desulfovibrionales bacterium
ACGGGGTGCCTGTCCCCTGCGCCCTTAAAAAGGGCTAAACTGTTACAATTTATCAAAAAACATCTTCATAAGTCTTTGTTTTTACTGAACTCCTGACTCCTGTGCCCTGACTCCTGTGACAGCAAAAACAGGTTTTTGCTGTCAGAACCATCCAGGGCGCGGAAAATCCCTGACATCAGGCGGATACTGCACTTGAAAACTTAGCCCAGGATATGATTTCCAGTCAGGAACCATGACAGAAAACGATTCTGCAGATGAAAAAGTCAAGCTGGACAATAGTGAACTTGATATTGACCGGTCCAGGGACAAGGTAGAATTAGACCTTGATGACGCTCCTTTTCTTGAAGAAGAAGAGGAAGAAATCTTTGAAGAAACTCAGCAGCGGGAGCCCGGCCAGAAATCCCTGGAAGCGGCTGAGGAAGCACAGGTTACTAAACCCTGGCTGAACCGGAAAATTATTCTTGCGGCCCTGATTCTGGTTTTGATTCTTCTGGCTGCAGTTTTGTTCTTTTTGCTGAGAGACAAAGAAGATCCACCTGAGGAAAAGGAAGTTGCTGACCAAATGCCTGAGTATGTGGAAATGGAGGTTCCTTTTGAAGAGATAATCCATCTGGATGCCTTTATGGTTGAACTCCAGGACCAGGACAGCATCCAGTTTCTGCAGGCCAGATTTTCCCTGCCGGCCAAAAGTGAGGAAATAGCCCGGGAAATCAAGGACAAAAAAATGATTATCCGGGATGGAATATATTATTACCTGCGCAATCAGGAAAGCGTATTTCTCAGGCACAGGGATAACACGGATAAAATCAGAAAGGATCTTTTGGCGGTTATCAACCAGCATCTCAGCACTGGGAACATTGACGATATCCTCCTGGAAGAATATGTGGTGCAGTAAATGACAAGTCCCTTGAATCTACCGGTAGTGCTTGCCCAGTCCCCTCTGGTGCAGCACATGCAGTTTGCGGCTCAGAACTCGCCCGTGGCCAATCAGGCCTTCCTCAGTCAGCTGGTTCTGCAGAAGCAGGAAAAGGAAAAGGAAAAGGTGCCCAAAACAGAAAAGTCCGAAGGCATCAGGACCAAGACTGATACCGAAGATGAACCCAGAGGCGCATCAGCCAGGGGCAGAGAAGGCAAAGACAGCCATAAGGAGCCGGAACAAAAACCCTGGATTCCAGAAGAAGCTGAACACTTGGTGGATATCAAGGTCTGAACACTGTTTGCCCCATGAATTCATTTCAATGGACCATACTGGGCGTGAGCGCCATCGAAGTCATAATCCTGATCCTGGTCTTTATTTTTTTTTACCGGCTCAGAAAATCTGAAGCCCTGCTGGCCAGGATGCAGGAAAACCAGAAAGGCTTCATCGAAAAGCTGGACTTTAATGCCCAGCTGGAAAAGGAACTGGTCTCGACTTTTGAAGAAAGACAAAAGGAGCTGCTCAACCTTGACGCTCAAATGGAAAATAGAATCAAAGAGCTCCACAAACTTGTAAAACAGGCAGAAAAATTCAGCAGATCCCCCAACTTCATGAAAAATATCATCATCTCCGGCCACCAGAACGGCCGAAGCATTGATGAGCTGGTTCAGGCCACCGGCCTGTCCAGGGATGAGGTTGAACTGATCATAGACGGAAACTGATAAATCATAGAAACTTTCTGAAACTTGACAGTCAAAAATTCTCTGTCAACGTCTTGTATTTACTGACAATTACCGGATTCCTGAATGTCCGCATCATTATCAGCCTCAACAGCCTGATTTCTTTATCTTTACCTTTAACTTTTAACTCTCAAGTCTGAAAGACAACTCTTTAAATATCCATGCGTGTCAAAAACGGCAAATCCCTGGAAAAAACCGTCTACCTGGCTGCGGACAATCCCAGAATCAGACGATTCAGGATGAAATACAGGCCTGGTCAGGTTGTCCCGGGGATTGTTCTGGAATACGACGGCCCGCATCTGGCCTGGGTGCTGGTGGAAGACCTGAGACTTCTGGCCTGGGTGCTCAGGGATTATTTCCGGGGACAAAGACTTTATCTGCTTATTGAAAACACCCATCCCGACATCATTCTCCGCGAACTGGACCTTTCAGATCAAGAAAACTGGAGGCTGAACCTGATTGTTTAGCCGCCCTGATCCCGCCAACCCTCCTTATCCGGCTGCAAGCAGCTCTTCTCCCTGGCTGGCCCCTCTGGCCGGTTATTCAGACCTTGCTTTTCGCATGCTCTGCAGACACCTGGGCTGTGCAGCAGCTTTCACTGAAATGGTCAGTGCCAGAGGACTGATTTACAGAACCAGGAACACTTTTGAGCTGCTGGAAACCTGCCCTGAAGACAATCCCCTGGTTGTCCAGCTGTACGGAAACCAACCGGAAATAATCAGCCAGGCAGTCAAAATCCTCATTGACCTTGGGTTCTTTTTTTTTGACCTGAACTGTGGATGCTCGGTGAAAAAAGTCACCAAGACCGGCTCAGGCGCCTCTCTCATGAAAAATCCGGATCTTATTGCTGAAATCTTTGCAGCCATGACCCGGCATACAGAATCCACTAATTGCGGAGTGAAAATTCGTTCCGGGTGGAATGCCCGGGAAGAGGAAATGTATCTTCAGGTTGCAGAAAAACTGACTCCCTTAAAACCCGGCTGGATCACTCTCCATCCCAGGACCGCTGTCCAGCTTTTTTCAGGAGAAGCAGACTGGTCCAAACTGAAAAGACTCAAAGCCTCCACCTCCATTCCAGTGGTGGCCAGCGGTGACCTGTTCAGCGCAGCAAAAGCTCTTAAATGTCTTAAGGAAACCGGAGCAGATAATATCATGTTTGCCAGGGGAGCTTTGAATAATCCTGCAGTGTTCCAGCAATACCTGCTCATGAGGGAAAATTCGCCGGCTCCTGAATTTGATGTGGACTTTCTGAAAAATTTATGTTTAAAAATAGTATATTACTACCAGAAATACTGTCCTGCCCGCAAAGGCCTGCTGAAAATGAGAACTGTTTTGCCCAGAATAATAAGAGAAGTCCCCGGAGCCAGGGAATTGCGCAAATCCATTATTGTCTGCACAGACTGGGAGTCCATCATCAGAATTATCCGGAGCATGTCATGAGTCGCGAAATCCTGCTGGCTGAAAGTTCAGGTTTCTGCATGGGGGTCAGCCTTGCTCTGAACAAGCTGGATACTGCCCTGGTACAGCAAAAACATCAGAAAATTTTCACCTTTGGCCCCATCATTCACAACCCCCAGGTTTTGGCCCATTATGAAAATAAAGGGGTAAAGATCATCCATAACCCGGATGAGCCTGATGAGCATGATATGGTGCTGATCAGAGCCCACGGAATACCTCTGGATACCGAAAAAAAACTCCGAAAGACCGGGGCCCGAATAATCGATGCCACCTGCCCTAAAGTTAAAAAGGCTCAACTGCTCATTTCCGGCAACAGTGCCCGTTCAGACTGCCTTCTGCTTTACGGAGAACCTAAACACCCTGAGGTAAAGGGACTGATCAGTTATGCCCGTTCCAGGTCTTTTCTGTTTGAAAGCCTTGATCAGCTTTTGACCCTTAATCTCCAAAAAAGCTCCCGTTACTGCCTGGCTGCCCAGACCACCCAGGACAGAGAACAGTTCATGCAGATCACGGACCATCTCCAGAATAGACTCGACCACAATCTTATCATCCTGGATACAGTCTGTGATGCCACCAAGAACAGACAAATCGAGACCATTGACATTGCTCGCCAGGTGGAATGCATGATAGTTGTTGGCGGCAGGAACAGCGGCAACACCAGACGCCTCTGTCAGGTGGCTGCGGAACATTGCCCGGCCTGTTTTCACATTGAGACCGAGGCTGAACTGGAAGATATTCAGCTGGGTCATTTCAGCACTTTCGGACTGACTGCCGGGGCTTCTACTCCAAACGATACCATTAACAAAGTCTATCACAAACTCAAACTTATGGCAGCAGGATAATATAACCCGGCCCATGACTTTTTTTCCCGATCCGTGTCAGGTCATACATAGTTGAACAGCCCAAAATCCAATCTTAAGCGGAGGCCTTTTTTATGGCTCACACTGATATTCTGCTGGAGTCGGGAACCAATGAACTGGAAATAGTGGAGTTTTTCCTGCGGGAAAGACTGGATAACGGGCAGAACTACAAAGGCTGCTACGGAGTCAATGTTTCCAAAGTCCTTCGGATAATCAACATGCCTGCGGTCACTGAAATGCCGGGTCAGCACCACCCTTGCATCATGGGGGCCTTTAACCTGCGTTCCAGAATTATTCCCCTGGTGGATCTATGCAGCTGGATGAACATAAAACGCCCGGAACAGGAAAACCAGAAAGTCATTGTCACGGAATTCAACAAACTGATTAACGGATTTCTGGTTTCCGGGGTGAACAGAATTCATCGGCTGAGCTGGAAGGAAATCGAGGCTCCGGACACCTATACTGATGAATTCAGTTCCAACAGCATCACCGGAGTGATCAAGCTTGAGGACAGAATAGTTTTTCTCATAGATATGGAGAAAATCATAGCTGAACTCAACCCTGAGGCCGGACTGAAACTGGACCATGCCAATGAATACCAGGGTCCCCAAAAATACACAGCCTTGCTGGCTGACGATTCCACTCTGATTCGAAATATGCTTGGAGAGCTTCTGGAAAAGGCCGGGTTCAAAGTCTTGAAATTCAAAAATGGTCAGCAGGCCTGGGATGAACTGGAAAGGTACAAGGCCCTGGCCAGGAAAAACAAAAAGCCCCTGAATTCCATCATCCAGATTGTTATTTCAGACATTGAAATGCCAGTGGTAGACGGCCTGAATCTGACCAAGAGGATCAAATCCGACCCGGAGCTCAAAGCCCTGCCCGTGATACTCTTTTCTTCCCTTATCAGCGACAAACTGAAGCACAAAGGAGAATCCGTGGGTGCAGACCATCAGATTTCCAAGCCTGAAGTTTCCCAGCTGGCCCGAAAAGCAAGAAACCTCATTGAACAGTACATGTCCAACGCCTGAAAAAATTCCTGCTGATTTTTAAACCTGTTTGATCTTTTCCTGTATTATTCCAGCCATAAATTTTTAATTGGAAGCCGCGGCAGCAAACAGTTACAGACATTATTGTTCCTGATATTCAAAGCCCTGGTCATTATTGCAATGTTTTGCGGAAAATCTCTTGACAGTCCTGCTCCCACAAATGGACATCTGAAGATCAATGGCTTTATGAGTCCTCATCCATGACAGGCAAAACAAGATTCACCTTTCTGGACCTGTGGGTGATCATAATGATCACAGCCGGCCTGACAATATTATACCTTCGGGTTTCCAAAGGTCTGGAATATAACTGGGAATGGTCCTTCATTCTTCAGTATCTTCTGCGCTATGACCAGGAATCCGGCTCATGGGTCCCTGGCATGCTTACCCAGGGATTTCTGACAACCATCCGTATCAGCGTCTGGGCAACCCTGCTGGCTCTGATCATGGGTACAGTCATTGCCCTGTTTCGCACCAGTTCAAACCTGCTGCAGAAACTTCCGGGCTTCAGCTATGTCCAGGTTATCAGAAATATTCCGCCCCTGGTTCTGGTGTTTATTTTTTACTATTTTGTCAGCGATCAGATCATGCCCCTTCTGAAACTGGAGGAAATGTTCAAAAACCGTTCCCCTGCAGCCCAGACAATCCTCAGCTTTTTATTCGCTTCCGGGTCAGAACTGCCTTTGTTCTTTTCCGCTGTGTTGAGCCTGGCAGTATATGAAGCCTCCTATATGGCTGAAATCATCAGGGGAGGCATCAATTCTGTGCCCCATGGTCAAAGGGAAACAGCAGCCGCCCTGGGCTTCAATACAAGACAGCAGATGAGACTGATTATTCTCCCTCAGGCCTTTCAGCGGGCCCTTCCGCCACTGGCCGGTCAATTCATCTCCACCATCAAGGATTCAGCTATTGTCTCCATCATTTCAGTTCAGGAGCTGACATTTCAGGGGCTGGAGCTGATGGCTGCCACTTATAAAACCTTTGAAATCTGGATTACCATCACTGTTTTATACTTCTCCCTGACCTTCACCTGCTCCAGGATAATCGGCAGGCTTGAAAAAAGACTGGGCAGGCATTTATAAACCGGTTCACCCTGCCCTGTCTGCACAGGATATAAGCTTTGTTCCCTGACAGGCAGCATGCTTAAGCACGCATTGAACAGCAGGCTAATGCTGCGTCATCCTGAACATCTGGGGCTGAATAAACTCGTTGGTTTCGTAACAGTTTAGCCATTTGCATGAGGCACGGGGACTGGCTCTCCCGTCACCCACTCGGCAATCCAACAGGCATTCAACTTCAAAAATTCAGCTCAAGTGGGTGACGGGAGAGCCTGTCCCTGCGCCCTTAAAAAGGGCTAAACTGTTACCTTTAATTAAATTTCAAAGGACTGGCGGTGGGACCTGGGTCATCTTTCCGCCGGCTTCAGCAGAT
Source organism: uncultured Desulfovibrionales bacterium (assembly GCA_964531185.1). Lineage (GTDB taxonomy): Bacteria > Desulfobacterota > Desulfovibrionia > Desulfovibrionales > Desulfonatronovibrionaceae > CAZHCY01. The sequence continues at coordinate 6,449 of CAZHCY010000137.1, forward strand.
GCACAAACATGATGCTTGCGGCAATTACCGCGCCCAGACAGACAAACCCCATATTAAACATGGCCATGTCCCCGAAATAGCCCAGCAAAGTGGGTATGCCCCCGCCTCCTGCCAGTACCGCTCCAGGAACGATCAGGGAGATGGCCAGAGGCCTCTGCTCAGGTGAAAATGACCTGGACAAGGCAGCAAACCCGGCCGGAAAGTAACAGCAGGCCATGGTGGGCTGAATGATTATCGCGGCCACCAGCAGGCCTCCTGAAAACATTCCCAGAGACATGGTGCACAGCCCGGTAAGCCCCATGAATATATACAATGACCTGTTGATTCCCAGAGTATCAACCAGGTGGCCGGCCCAGAAAACCAGGAACAGGCCTGATACCCTTGATACAGACAGAATGTAGTTGATCCAGTCCGGATCTATGCTGGAAGAGGTGGTCAGATACATGGGGGTCTGGGCGAAAACCCCCTGGGTAGAGCCAATGGCCAGGGTGAAAAAAAGCAGCAGAACCCAGAATGCCGGCCTGGCAGCCACCTTAAGATATGTGGAAGGAACAGGCGCAGCACCCTTGATTTGAGGACA
>CAZHCY010000138.1:0-7011 GCA_964531185.1 uncultured Desulfovibrionales bacterium
CTGAAAGAGCCTGCCCCCGTGCCTCATGCAAAAGGCTGAACTTTTGCTTGCAGGAAAAGCTTATCACTTTTATCCACAAGGAAGCATCATGAACAATACCGCCCTGCTGCTTATTGACATGCAGAATGAAGCCTCTTTCAACATACAGGACATGAATCCGGCTCTGGACAATGCAGCCCTGGTTCTCCAGGCCTGCAGAGAACAGAACATCCCGGTTCTTTATTCCCGCCATGTCCATCGCCCGGACGGGCTGGACGCCTCCCTGGACGAGCCGGTCCCTGAAAACGGCCCCATCGCTTACTGTCAGGGGACCCCGGCTGCGGAAATCAGCACCCGGGTCAGGCCCCTGCCCCATGAGCCGGTCATTGACAAGCACCGCTGGAGCAGCTTCTACTCCACGGATCTGGACCTGCTCCTGCGGGCCCAGGGGGTTAAGTCCCTTATCATTGGAGGCTTTGTCACTGACGGATGCGTGCTCAATACTGTTTATGACGCCTTTTTCAGGGACTATCGAATTATTCTGGTCAAGGACATGGCTGCTGCCTCCAGCCCGGCAGCCCATGCCTGGAGCGTCATCAACATGGCCAACTGGGTTTACGGAATTACCATTATCAGATCAGACCAGGCCATAAGGATGATCAACAAAAAAGAACATCATGCCTGGCACTGGCAAAAGCCTGACCAGTTTCAGCCACTGCCTGAGGAAATTATGGACCTGTACGCTACCCTGGAATAATTGTAACAGTTTAGCCGGTTTTAAGGAAAGCAAAAAGACAGGCACCCCAGGGCTTGTTTTTTGGTTGATGTAAACACAGACTTAAAAAAACAAGCCCTGGGAGAGCCGGTCCCCCTGCCGCGTTCAAATGGCTGAACTGTTACGAATAATTTTCTTTTTTTTAAGCTTTTTCTTCAGCACCGGATTTCTGGGTCCTTTTTCCCTAATCAGGATTTGTTTCTGCTTCTGCCTGGCTTTGACTTTTTTTTCAGACCAGACCTGCCGGCCCGTCAAAGGGTCCACTCCTGACCAGTACATCATGGTGGATCTGGTGCAGGGAGCCGGAGTAAACACCTGGACCTGCAGGGCAGGGGGGTGGGGCAGCCCGGCCAGTCTGTCCTTCATCAGCTGCATGTCTTCCAGGGTGCATCCGGGGTGGGCCGCTACAGCGTAGCAAGACAGAAAAAACCTGGTTCCAGTCTTGCGGGCGGTTTGGCTGCAGAGCTTGAGAAACCTTTCAAACCAGGCAGCCGGCGGCTTGTTCATAAGCTTTAAAACCCGGTCCTCCAGGTGCTCAGGTGCTGTTTTCATCCGGCCGGAAACATGATTTTTCAAGATCTGCTCAAGATAGGCCAAACCATTTCTTTTATCCTCCAGGATAAGATCATACCTGATGCCCGAAGACACCTGGACCCTTTTTATCCCGGGCAGGGCCTGGATCCTTTGCAGCAAGCGCATCTGCCCGGCGTGACCTGGTTTCAGCCCTGGACAGACCCCCTGGAAACCAATGCAGTGCCGGTCCTGACAGGGCTTTCCTCTGACCAGCCTAAAGCAGCCTGAACCATACATGTTGGCGGTGGCCCCGCCCACATCCTGGATGGTTCCCTTGAAATCAGGCCGGGACGCCAGCAGGGCAGCTTCCCTGACAATGCCTTCCATGCTTCTGCTGACCACGCTTCTGCCCTGATGCACGGCAATGGAACAGAACGAGCACTCCCCGTAACAACCCCGGTGGGTGGTGATGGAGTCAGCAATGGTCTCCAGGGCCCTGACCCGGCCCTTGGCCGCGCAAAAGGGATGCACTTCCCCTGTATAAGGCAGCTCATAAATCCGGTCCAGCTCAAGGCGCCCGGGCAAAGGCGGGGGTGGATGATGGACCAGAAACCTTGAGCAGTATTTCTGTATCAGCCCCTGACCTGCAGGGCTTTGACTGTTCTCATAAAAAATCCTGAACATCCGGGCGCAGTCCTGCCTGTCAGCCCGGACCTGTTCATAATCAGGCAGATGCACATAGCCTTCAGGGGCATTGGCCTGCATCGTGCAGGTCCCTGGAATACCCGGCAGATCCCGGCCGGATTTCAGTCTGGAAGCAATTTGCAGGCATTGAGTCTCGCCCATGCCGTAGACCAGGATGTCGGCTTTGGCATCCAGCAGAATGCTTCTGCGGATAGAATCCGTTCGCTGATCATAATGGGCGGTTCTGCGCAGGCTGGCTTCAATCCCTCCCAGCACCAGAGGAACTGTATTCTTGAAATATCTGCGGATAAGGTTGGAATATGCAATGCAGGCCCGGTCCGGTCTTCTGCTGTTTGCGCCTCCAGGGGTGAAATCGCAATGTCTGCGGGGCTTGCCCAGGGCGGTATAGTTGGCCACCTCAGAATCAACACAGCCTGAAGTTATTCCCCAGAAAAGCCCGGGCTGTCCCAGGGAGCAGATATCATCCCTGGAGTTTATATCCGGCTGGGAAATCACTGCCACCCTGTATCCAGCAGCCTCAAGCACTCTGCCGATTATTGCAGTTCCTGAGAAGGAGGAATCAATATACGCATCACCTGTAACCAGAATCACATCAGGTCTGGCAATGCCTTTTTGCTTCAGTTCCTGCCTGGTCATGGGCAGAAACCGCCCCAGGTCAGCTTGGTCAAAGGTCATAGGCTAATCTATCAGCCCCTGGGCAAACTGATTTGCCTGGCCCCGGGCTACTTATCCCCAGCCGCCCCTTCAAAGGTCTTCAGTCTTTCCCGGTAAGGAGGATATCCAAAAAAAGCTGACCCGGAAACCAGGACATCAGCTCCGGCATTGACCAGTTCCCGGGTGTTTTCCGGGGTGACTCCTCCATCCACCTGAATAAGAACTTCTGCCTGCCTGTCAGTTATCATGTTTTTCAGATTCCTGATCTTATCCAGGCTGAAGGGAATGAATTTCTGCCCCCCAAAGCCCGGATTAACGCTCATGATCAGCACCATATAAAGATCAGGCAGGATATACTCCAGGACATTGAGAGGGGTATGGGGATTCAGGGCCACAGCCGGCTTGGCCCCGAGTTTTGCCACCTGGGAAACGGTCCGTTCCAGGTGTGTGCAGGCTTCGGCATGTACGCACACAAGATCAGCCCCGGCCTGGACAAAATCCTGAAGGTAGCGGTCAGGATCCTGGATCATCAGGTGCACGTCAAAGAACAGGCAGCTGTTTTTCCGGCAGGCCTTGATCACAGGCGGGCCAAAGGTAATATTGGGCACAAAGGCCCCGTCCATGATATCCCAATGCACCCAGGACAGCCCGGCTTCTTCCAGATGGGCCAGTTCCCGGCCCAGGGCGGTAAAATCAGAAGACAGCAGAGACGGGGAGATTATCACCTGTTTATGTTGACTCATTTTATCCATGCCTGTTTATTAGCGGTATTTGATGGCGCTGATGCGCATGAGTTTGTCAAAGGAATGCAGAGCTTCTATGCGCCTGAAGGTCCCGGTTCTGCCCCGCATGACCATGGAGTGGGTCAGGGCTCCCGCGCCTGTAAACTCGACCCCCTTTAAAAATGTGCCTCCGGATATGCCTGTTGCCGCGAAAAATACATCATCGCTCTGCACCAGTTCGTCCAGGGTCAGAACCTGGTTCAGATTATAGCCGGCCTGCTGCAGGGCCTGCTGTTCCTGCTCAGACTGAGGATCAAGCATGGCCTGGATCTCTCCGCCCATGACCCTGATGGCTGTCGCAGCCAGCACTCCTTCCGGAGTTCCGCCGGTGCCCATCATCAGGTCCACATCTCCATCCGGGGTAACCGCCATCAGGGCCCCGGCCACATCACCGTCAGTATGCAGCTGAATCCTGGCCCCTGTCTGGCGGATTTCATCAATCAGGGTCTTGTGCCTGGGCTTGTCCAGCACAAAAACCACCAGATCCTCCACAGCCTTGCCCAGGCACCTGGCCACTTTGCGCAGATTTTCAGCCACAGGCATTTTAATATCCACCTGGTATTTGGCCTGAGCCGGCACCACCAGTTTTTTCATGTAAAAGGCCGGACCGGGATTATACATGCTTCCTCTGGGAGCCAGGGCCACCACTGCTATGGCATTGGGCCGGCCATAGGCCAGAAGCCTTGTGCCTTCCACAGGATCCACAGCCACATCCATTTCCGGACCCTTGCCTGTGCCCAGGGTCTCACCATTGAACAGCATAGGGGCTTCATCCTTCTCACCTTCGCCAATAACCACCAGTCCTTTAATATCCAGAGCATTAAAGCTCAAGCGCATGGCATCAACAGCTGCTTTATCCCCCTGAATCTTGTCTCCCCTTCCCAGCCAGCGGGATGAGGCCAGAGCTGCTGATTCAGTCACCCGGACCAGGTCCAGGGCAAGATTGCGGTCAGGTGCTTCGCGAATCATGACATCTCCTTGGTTTAGAATTTAAATCAGTGCAACATTTCAGCCTTTTTTTAAAAACACCAGGACACAGGTACCCCAGCGCTTTTTTTACTGGTTGATGCAAGGGTTCCACCCGGGCGCACCCGGCAGGAACATTATGCGTTTTTGACATCCAGGCCGGGGACGGTCCCGGTACAACATGCAAATGGCTGAACTGTACCAATCAGTCAATAACACAGTGAAACACACAGGTGTTACTGGTGCATAATACAACCCGTCCGGAAGTTAAAGCACAAAATCCCGTCCCCTCTGTTAACCAGGTTTAAAAATCCCCCGGCCCGGGGGTTCATTTTCAGGGCGTTTCCGGGTAATGTCCAGAAAGCAGGGCACAAAACCTGATCTGCAGCGGTTAAACCTTTGCTGTGCTGCGCTGGGACCGGCTCTCCCTGCACAACATATTATCCGTCTTTTTGTTTTATCTTGAGAGTTAAAAGTTAAAGGTAAAGAAATCAGGCTGTTGAAGCTGATAATGATGCGGACATTCAGGATTCCGGAAATTGTCAGTAAATACAAGACGTTGACAGAGAATTTTTAACTGTCAAGTTATATAAATAAAAAACAGGCCCGGGATGCCTGTCCCCTGCTTTCCCTGAAAAGGGCTAAACTGTTACAAAGCCTGTTATTTTAAACCTTCAACTTCCAGGCCCAGCAGACAGCCTGTTTCATCCTTCAGGAGCCAAGACATGATCAGACTTCTTTACTGCCCCCAGATGGAAGAAATGGCCCGAAAAATCTGTCAGAACACCCCCAGCTGCCAGCCTGCAGCAATGGTGTGGCAGAATTTCAGGGACGGGTTTCCGGATCTCAAAATCATGGACGCTCAGGCCTTGTCCGGAAATCATGTGGCCTTTCTGGCCTCCATGGATTCTCCTTCAGAGATATTCAGACAGCTGGCCGTGATCTATGAACTTCCCAGGCTGGGCATCCGCTCCCTCCAGATAGTTCTGCCCTACTTTTCCACTGGAACCATGGAAAGGGTGGATGAAGAAGGGGAAATCGCCACAGCCTCCACTCTGGCCAGAATGCTGTCCATTATTCCGGGCACCATATCCGGTCCGGCTCAGATTATTATCTATGATATCCATGCCCTGCAGGAAAGATTCTATTTTTCCGAAAACGTCTTCCCCAGGCTGGTTAGTGCTGTGCCTCTGCTTTTGCACAGGATCAAAGACATGCAGAATCTGGCTGTGGCCTTTCCGGATGAAGGGGCCTGGAAGCGCTTCAGGCGCATGTTCAAGCATTACCCGTTGATCATCGCCCATAAAATCCGGGAAAAGAACGGTCGGCGGGTGGTCCTCAGAGAAGGAGATCCCAGGGGGAAGCACGTGATAATTGTTGACGATCTGGTCATGACCGGAGGGACCCTGCTTAAATGCCGCCAGGCCCTGGCTGAAGCCGGAGCCGCCAGAGTCAGCGCCTATGTCACCCACGGGGTTTTTCCTGAAGACTCCTGGAAAAGATTCACTGCCCAGGACTTTGAGCACTTCTTCATCACTGATTCATGTCCTCTTTCAGCTGCCCGGGTCCAGGAGCACAGACCCTTTGAAATCCTGTCCCTGCATCAGGACATGGCCCACAGGATTTCCTCAGGATTTATCCGTGGCTGACAGGTTCAGCACAGGCGGCATACATGCTTTTTTGCTCTGAAATCTTTACTCATCAGAGGATATTTCCAGACGCCTGTAAAGGGTCCGTCTGCCAATTCCCAGAATAGCGGCTGCCTTGCGCTTGTTGCCCTCCACCTTTTTCAGCACCTGCCTGATATACTGCTCTTCCACCTCTGCCAGGGTGGGCAGCGGATCCTGGCTCAGGTTAAGCTGCTGAACCGGGCTGAAACCTGCATCTGCTGCATAAGGCCCGGCTTCCCTGATTCTGGCCGGCAGATGTTCAGGCTGGATGAAATTGCCGTCACAAAAGGTGACTGCCCTTTTCACAGCATTTTTCAATTCTCTAACATTGCCTGGAAACTGGTATTTCTCAAGGATTTTCAGGGTCTCAGGAGCAAAGCCCTTAATATGCTTGCCTGTCTGCAGCTGAAAGGTCCTTAAGAATTTGCTGGCCAGAAGCTCCAGATCACCACTTCGCATGGACAGCGGAGGGACCTTCAAAGTAAAGGTCTCCAGTCTGAAAAACAGATCCTCCCGAAAGCGGCCGTCCTGGATCTCATCTTCCAGGTTCCGGTTGGTGGCGGCCAGAATGCGCACATTTGTCTCTTTTTCCTGATTTGCCCCCACAGGCCTGACCTTTCCATCCTCCAGCACCCTTAAAAGTTTGGCCTGCAGCATCAGCGGCATTTCGGAAATCTCATCCAGAAAAAGAGTTCCGTTCTGAGCTTCAAGAAAAAGCCCCTGCCTGGCCCTGGATGCTCCGGTAAAAGCCCCGGCCTGATGCCCGAAAAATTCACTTTCCAGAAGCTGCTCCGGCACTCCGGCACAATTAACCGCCAGAAAAGGTCCTTCATGATAACGGCTTTCCCTGTGAATGGCCCTGGCCACCAGTTCCTTGCCCGATCCTGATTCTCCGCTGATGAGTACAGGACCTTCAGCCCTGGCCACCCGGGTGATCTGGTCAAAAAGCATGCGCATGGGTCTGCTG
>CAZHCY010000139.1:0-6986 GCA_964531185.1 uncultured Desulfovibrionales bacterium
CTCTTAATCCGGAGGTTCAAGGTTCGATTCCTTGGTGGCCCACCAAATATTTCAGGGGGTTGCTGGGTATACCCAGTAACCCCTTTTTTATTTTTGAGGGTGGGAACCTGGGCAGGACTTTTTCCTCACGCCCACTTTCAAACATAATCCCTGACAACCCGTTGGCTGTCTCCCATGCTATGCAGATATATTTCTGTTGTTTTGCTTTCATGTCCGGGCAATCTCTGAATTGATCCAAGTGAAATTCCCAGGCTGTTTTTAACCCATGCCCAGGAATGCCCCAGTGAAACTGCCCCCAAAACCGGACAGGGATTTTATATAGCATTATTATTCCGGGAGATAAACCTGCTCACAGGCACCCCAAAAAATTATGCGCAAACAGCCTTGATCCAGGCTCACTGATAATAACCTCAGACTCCTGCCAGGCATTGCTTTATGAATTACGTAAAGTTCCCCCAAAAACTGGCCAGGAAATCAGGGTGGATGTTAAAGAACATCCGCAAATCCAGCATTGGGAGGGGAAAACAGCCAGGCGAAAACGCACGGCTCTTCCTTCAAGGCCCTGCCTGCTTCTGCTGGACGAACCAGCCAATGACCCTGACCCCAAAAGCGTGAAACGCCTTGAAAGCATCCTCTTAAACAGCGGACTGGCTTTTGTCCTTGTTGCACATGACCAGGCCCTTCTGTCCAGCCGGTTACCCGCACTGTCCGCCTTCCGGAAGGCAGGATCATCTCCTGCATCTGATTTTAAGCAGTCACAGCTTCACCTGATCCAAAGACTCATTATCAGGACTTGGCTTTTAAAATCCATTAAGCTAAGATGAATTGTTTAGGCCCGGCAGACAGGCCAGACACAATGCATCCAAGATAAAGGCGGAAAATGAGATGAAGACCAAGTTTATTTTTGTCACCGGAGGGGTTCTGTCCTCACTGGGGAAAGGTCTGGCTGCAGCATCCATTGGGGCTCTGCTTAAAGCCAGGGGCCTCAGGGTCACCATCCAGAAACTCGACCCCTATATTAATGTTGACCCCGGGACCATGAATCCTTTCCAGCACGGCGAAGTGTATGTCACTGACGACGGAGCTGAAACCGATCTGGACCTGGGACATTATGAGCGCTATCTGGATCAGCCCATGGGTCAGATCAACAACTTTACTTCCGGAAGAATCTACCATTCAGTTATCACCAAGGAGCGCCGGGGCGATTATCTTGGCGGTACTGTTCAGGTCATTCCTCATATCACCGATGAAATCAAAAATGCCATTCTAAGCGTGGCCACCAGCAATGAAGACGTGGCCATCATCGAAATCGGCGGCACAGTGGGAGATATTGAGGGGCTGCCTTTTCTGGAGGCCATCAGGCAGCTTCGAGGAGAGCTGGGCAAGGAAAACGTGCTGTACATCCACCTGACCCTGGTTCCGTTTATCAAAGCCGCCGGAGAACTGAAAACCAAACCTACCCAGCACAGCGTCAAAGAGCTGCGCAGCATCGGTATCCAGGCGGATATCATCCTCTGCCGGTCAGAAGTTGATCTGGGTCAGGACATCAAATCCAAAATCGCCTTGTTCTGTAATGTGGACACGGACGCGGTATTTACAGCCAAAGACGTACAAAGCATTTACGAGGTCCCCATGGCCCTGTATGAGGAAGGGCTGGACCAGAAAGTCGCCATCATGCTCAAATTGCCGGCCAAGAACCCTCATCTCCAGCCCTGGAAAAATCTGGCCCGCCGCATCAAAAGCCCCAAATCCACCGTGGACATCGCCATAGTGGGCAAATATGTGGATCTCAAGGAATCATACAAAAGTCTGCATGAAGCCCTGGTCCATGCCGGGCTGGAAAACGAGATGGAGGTCCGGCTCAGGTATGTCAATTCCGAGGAACTTGATCCCAATAATCCTGATAAAAACATGAAAGGAGTCCAGGGCATCCTGGTTCCCGGTGGTTTTGGCTCCAGGGGGGTCCAGGGAAAGATCCAGGCCATTAAGCTGGCCAGGGAAAACAGAATACCCTTTCTGGGAATCTGCCTGGGCATGCAGTGTGCTGTGATTGAATTCGCCAGAAACGTTATGGGCCTGAACAGGGCTAACTCCCAGGAATTTGACCCGGACACCCCGCATCCGGTAATATACCTCATGAAGGAATGGTTTGACTTCAGAAACCAGACCCTGCAGAAAAGATGCCTGGAAAGCGACAAAGGGGGGACCATGCGTCTTGGGGCCTATCCATGCGTCATCAGCAGGGATACCCTGGCCCACGAGGCTTACTCCGCTGGCCAGGCCATGGAAAGGCACAGACACAGATATGAATTTAACAAAAAATACGCTGAACAGTTTCAGGACAAAGGCATGATCTTCAGCGGACTTTCCCCTGATGAAAGTCTGGTGGAAATTATAGAAATCATGGATCATCCCTGGTTTCTTGGCTGCCAGTTTCATCCTGAATTCAAGTCCAACCCCATGCGGGCCCATCCCCTTTTCCGGGAGTTTGTCCGGGCTGCAGGCCGGCATGAATAAGCAGATGAATGATCTCTACAGCCTGAGCCGCAGCAGGCTTTTCTTTATTCTCGGCCCCTGTGTCCTGGAGACCTATGATCTGGCCAGAGAGACCGCCCTGGAAACAGCAGATATCTGCAGCCAGCTGGGCGTCCAGGCTGTATTCAAAAGCTCCTTTGACAAGGCCAACCGTACCTCCGGTCTGAGCTTCAGGGGACCGGGTCTGGAGCAGGGTCTTGAATGGCTGGACCTCATCAGGCAGGAAAGCGGTCTTCCGGTAATCACGGACATTCACTATCCGCACCAGGCCCAGGAGGTGGCCCGGGTGGTGGATGTCATTCAAATTCCTGCTTTTTTATGCCGGCAGACCGACCTTTTGGAGGCAGCCGCAGATACCGGAAAAATTGTAAACATAAAAAAAGGCCAGTTCATGGCTCCCTGGGATATGAGCCAGGCAGCGGACAAAGTCATGGCCCGGGGCAACAGCTGTGTCTGGCTCACAGAAAGAGGCACTACTTTCGGGTACAACAACCTGGTGGTGGATTTCAGAGGCATACCCGTTATGCAGCAGAGCGGACATCCCGTGGTTTTTGACGCCACTCATTCAGTGCAGCTCCCAGGGGGGCAAAAGACCTCTTCAGGAGGACAGCGCGGGTTTGTTCCCCAACTGGCCAGAGCTGCTGCTGCAGCCGGAGCAAACGGAATTTTCATGGAGGTTCATCCTCAACCTGACCAGGCCCTCTGCGACGGCCCCAATTCCTGGCCGTTGAATAAACTCAAAGCTCTGCTCAAGTCCCTGGCGGACATTAACAAGGCAGTAAAAAGCGGGCATTAAACTGCAGAGGTCTTTATCCCCGGCCCAGTTCATTCTTGTGCTTCCGGCCCTGTGCATCCTTATCTTAAACGCGGGCCGGCCTTTATTGTTATTCTCCACCGCCCGCCCCGGCAGATCTTCACTGCCCTTAACCCTGTGCTTTCCTGAGAGGAATAATTATGACTGAAAACCTGTCTTCCAGGGCTGCCTCTGTGGAGCTGCTTATATTAGACGTGGACGGAGTTCTTACAGATGGCGGTCTTTACTACGATCAGCATGGTTCTGTAACCAAGAGATTCCATGTCCAGGACGGCCTGGGCATAAAGCTGGCCCAGGCAGCCGGTCTGCACCTGGCAGTCATGAGCGGGCTCACCTCTGATGCTGTGGAGGCCCGGGTCAAGGAACTGGGCATCATTCATTACCATCACGGCCGGCTGGACAAGGTCCGGCTCATGAAGGAACTCGGGCATAACCTGGGACTTGGCCTGGATCAGACGGCCTTTTTGGGGGACGACTGGGTGGATGCCGGGGCCATGCTTGCGGCAGGGCTGCCCATGGCCGTGGCCAATGCCCAGCCGGAAATACTTAATATTGCTTCCTGGGTCAGTTCCCGCCCCGGGGGACATGGTGCTGTCCGGGAGGCCATCATGTTTCTGCTGAAAGCCAGAAATCAGCTGGCTGATCAGTGGCAGCAGTGGATTTCCCGGCATGATTAAAAGAATCGCACCCATTTTTTTGAGCACTCTGGTGCTGCTTATCCTTTTTCTGGTGTTCTGGAAATCCAGTTCAGGGCCCCGCTTCAGCCAGACTGCCCGCAAAATGGAAATGGACATGAACATGACCGACTTTTCCATTGCCCGCGGAGGACAGGGCAGACTTTCATGGGAACTTTCTGCTGAAAAGGCTGCTTTTGTCAGGGAGCACGGCAGGTTCAGTCTTGTACGTCCGGAAATTACCTATCACGGACCTGAAAACTCCACCCCCATGATTATCACTTCTTCCAGGGGGGAAATCCTGCACAGGCAGAATCAAATCTCCCTGTGGCCTGATGTCAGAGCGGTTCAGGACAGGCTCATCATCCATTCAGGCCGGGCTGTATACCATGGCCGTGAAGAGCTCATCCACCTTGATGAAGATGTGACTTTCCAGGGGGACGATATGGTCATAAACAGCAGGCGCGCCAGAATATATCCCAAAAAGAACATGGTGGTCGCTGAAAAAAATGTTAGAACCAGGCTGCACTGAAAAACCTGGACTGGCCTGCAGAACCTGCTCAGAGGATTTGCTGCGGCCCTTGAAAAATCAGACAGCCTGCGGACCAGTTGCAAAATCAAATCCAATAATTTAAACAACCTTGAGATTATCAGACACAGGAACACAACCTATGCGCATTCCAGTCATGGCCATAAACCTGTTTGCAGTTTTCATGCTTACGGCCTTTCCGGCTGCTGCCCTGGAAATTGATACTGCCGGCTCAACTGATATCACTTCCGACAGAATGACCTATGCCGGGCAAGAGCAGGAAATCATCTTTGCCGGCAATGTACATGTGGTTAGGGACGACTTTGAACTCTGGGCTGATGAGCTGACGGTATTCCTGGACCCTGAAGCACAGGAAGGGGATTCGGACAGTCCTGAAGCCTCCATCCAAAAAATTATCGCCAGGGACAATGTGAAAATCACGAATCTGAACAGGACAGCCACTGGAGATAGTCTTACCTATCTGTCCAGCACAGGCATTGCCACCCTAAAAGGGGACCCAAGGCTTGTGGAGGGCCGGAACAGCATTGAAGGACAGACCATTATTCTAAATACCAGAAACAACACCTCAGAAGTCCTGGGCGGACCTGAGGAACGCGTCAGGGTGCTTTTTCACCCTGAACAGCAGCAGGAATAGAGCAATTTGGAACGTATCCAAGCCATTGACGTTTACAAGCAATTCGGTAAAAGGCTCGTGGTCAAGGGGATATCCCTGGATATCAAAAGAGGCGAGACCGTTGGCCTGCTCGGCCCAAACGGAGCAGGAAAAACCACCACTTTTTACATGCTGGTGGGGGTAATCAGCCCCACCAGAGGCTCCATTGTCTGCAGCGGCAAGGACATCACCGGTCTGTCCCTGCCTCGCCGGGCAGGTCTGGGCATCAGCTATCTGCCTCAGGAAAGCTCTATTTTCAAGAAACTGTCAGTGTATGACAACCTTATGCTCATTCTGCAGTATACCCATAAAACCAGAAAAGAGCAGCAGGCCAGGGCAGAGGAACTCATGGAGGAGCTGGGGATTGCCCGACTGGCCGGCCAGAAGGCCTCCTTTCTGTCCGGAGGAGAAAGAAGGCGCCTGGAAATCGCCAGGGCCCTCATAAAGAACCCCAGGTTCATTCTCCTGGACGAACCCTTTGCCGGCATAGATCCCATTGCAGTGGACGACATCCAGAAAATCATTCTCAGGCTCAGGGAAAGGGGCATCGGTGTGCTGATTTCTGATCATAATGTCCGGGAAACCCTGAAAATCTGCGACCGGGCCTCCATTGTTTACGAAGGGGGAATCATACTTAGCGGCAGGCCTGAAGACATCATTGCTGATCCCAGGGCCAGATCCGTTTATCTGGGTGAATCTTTTTGCTTGTAAGCCAGGCTTTTTTTTACTTAAGATATTTATGTCGCTTGACAGTCAGAAGTTCTTCAACAAGGTCTGTGGGTTCACAGAATAATTTCCAGAGCTTCAGGCTCCTTGAATATTTTCCGGATGACCGGCCTGGCTGCCTGGTCATTTTAACCTAAAATTTCAAGTCATATCAGAACCTTTGCCAGCCTTGACAAATTAACAGTCTGCTGCCTCATCAGCACCGGATATGAAACATGGCCCTTGAACTTAGACAAAACCTCAAACTGACCCAGCAGCTGGTGATGACGCCTCAGCTGCAGCAGGCCATCAAGCTGCTGCAGATGTCCAGGCTTGAGCTGCTGGAAGTGGTTCAGCAGGAACTTACGGAAAACCCGCTTCTGGAGGAAATACAGCCCCAGGCTGAAGAGGACAGCGAACGCGCTGCCAGGGACAGCCGGGACAAACTTGCCAGCCTCAGCACCGAGGAAAAGGAGATGATCCATAATGCCGATTGGGAGGACTATCTGGGCCATTTTTCCAGCACATCCAAACAGGCCGGATCAAGAGAATGGGAACTTCCTGAAGAGATGCAGAGCTATGAAGCCAGGTACTCATCCAAGCCGTCTCTGGAGGGCCACCTCATGTGGCAGCTCCATCTTCAGGATCTTGCAGAGCATGAAACCAGAATCGGAGAAGAGATCATCGGCAACATTGATTCCAGGGGTTATCTCAAGGCTTCAGTGGAAGAGATAGCCCAGGTCTGCTCAGCCGACCCTGACCAGGTGGACAGGGTTCTGAAAGCCATCCAGAACTTTGATCCCGTGGGCGTGGCCTCCAGAGACCTCAGGGAGTGCCTGATGGTTCAGCTCCGGGCCATGAAGGAGGATGATCCCATTCTTACTGAACTCATTTCCGAACACCTGGAGGACATTGAAAAAAACCGCCTGGCCCCTTTGTTGAAAAAATTCAGAATCAGCAGGGAATATCTCGGGGAAGGCATGGAAATACTGCAAAGCCTTGATCCCGACCCGGGCTCGAGTTACGGACATGAAGATGTGATCTATATCAGCCCGG
>CAZHCY010000140.1:0-6943 GCA_964531185.1 uncultured Desulfovibrionales bacterium
TCCGCAGGCCGGGGGTTCGAATCCCTCCGGGCGCGCCAAGTATTTCAAGGGGTTATGTCTTAAGTTGTGCAACCATTTTTCTCTGAATTGAAGATGTGTAAGCACTGTGTAAGCAGATTTTTGTAAGGCAAAGGGGCTGCACCATTAACATCTCAGTCGCTCCAGAACATTACCGTAAAAAAACCAGTCGCAAATGCAGGCTATGCCTGCAGCCCAACCAGTAAAAAGTTTGAGGGTTGAAAGTTGAAAGCAGAAGGCATTGGACACAGGGCATTGCTGTTCTTGCATGTGTCTTAAAATGTCTTGCTGCAAGCTTTTAACAGTAAATCACTGAATATTTTCAAGGCTCTACCAGGCCCTCCCCATGCCCAACCCTGCAAAACCTTCCTGCAAGCGATTTTTGAGCTACATATGCCAGTTCAGATTGGCTTAACCACGTCACTGCCCCTGGCCAGACTTCCTCTGGCATGCCTTGCACTCATCATCCTCCTGCTCTGAACCTTCAGAGCTTCCAAAGTTTCAGCCGCCCTTGAGTCCGCACATGGGAAGAATTTTTACCAGGGCGTACATAAGACCTGCCATGGTAAGCAGGACGATAAGAAGGACTATCGCTGTGGTCATGACATAGAATCCTGAATGTTAAGATTATTCCTCATCAAACTCGGCATTCTGAAAGTTCAGGGTGGCGCAGTTTTCTCTGACCGCCCTTTCAGTATGCTCATCAAAGCCTGTGCTGCTGGTAGCTTCAATGTCCAGATTGACCCTTACAGAAATCCCTGGCTTCTGGGACAAAAGGTTGATCACTTCCTTGTGGATTTCATCAAAGTCCATGCGGCCGGTATGGGGGTCCAATTCGACATTGGCGTAGAATCGTTTTTTTAGCTTGGTGGCTGAAGTGGGTGGGGTAGGGGCAGGAGTTGGCGCAGGTCCAACTGTTTCGCCATGAGTTACTGTGCCGGTACCGCCAGCCCCTGGTTCAGTTTCCGGAATTTCAGGCCTGGGCGTGGGTTGTATTCTCTTTGCATGGACATTCCTGGCTGTTTCCAGTTCAACTATCAGTGAAGAATTGTCTATAACCACAGAGGCAGGTTGGGAAAATTTGAATCCTTTGTATTCATCACCATCCTTGCCGTCGGCATAGCCAAAGTAATCACCACTAACCACGCCCTTTTCTATGGTTTCCTTAAGAATGTTTTTGTTTAACAGCCTGGGCAGATACAGGTAGTCGCACATCTTCTGCCACAGCTCAGCGGTGTTTATATCCGTGCGGTCATTTTTCCAGAACCACTGTTTGAGCATGTTGTCTAAATGGATAGGAGACCAGACATTAAGCAGCATCTCCTCCTGGATGAGCCTGTTTTCCACTTCTTTTACCAGGTTTGTGGCTGCTGTATTAAGCCTGAGACATTCCAGCTCTGTCTTCTTTACCTGCCCGTTTTTTCCCGGGTGCTGAATAGGGACCATGAGCCATTGATAACACTCCACAATGGTCCTGTTGACAGTCTTGGACGTTTCTTCCACGCTTTTTTTAGCCTGTCTGACCTGGACCACATCAAGGACAAGCCTGCTCTGCTCTACATCATCAACTATGGATTTCCATGCCAGATATGTGTTCAGGTAGTCTTTAAGCCTGGGCAGGGAGTTATAGTCAGGGGCAAGGAATATCAGCCGGTTTTGGTGCAGTCTGGGACTATTGCCGCGCATTTCCAGGATTGATTCAGTCTTAATTGTGGCCTGGTCACAGGTTTTGGCATGAGGGGCTCTGGGGTTCAAAACACACAGTCTGAGTTCTGTATCATCCGGGATATCAGCAGATTCAGTAAAAATATGAACCCCTGAGAATATGCCCTTATTGATAATATTGTTCAGTCTGGACCTGATTTCCGGGAGCAGGTCTTCTTTTTCAGTGAACCTGGTTTTTCTTTCTTCCATTTCCCGGCGCAGGTTGGGAGTGACGTCAAACCAATAGCGGTCATCATCCACATTAAGATGCTGCAACCGGTCAGTAAGCTTTTTTAAGGCGTCTTTAACCACGCTTACACTTATATCCGGATGAGCTGAACCCAGAGTGACATGCTTTCTGTCAATGCCCCTGATCCTTTGAGACCTGACACTTGGAGCACTGCCCAGGAATATGGTTCTGGCCACCCTTCTTGCACCCTGATGCTTGCCGATAAGGCTGTTCTGGGTATCTATTTCCGTTGACTTGGCATTTTCTCCGTCTATGTCCCTGTCCACCACCGGGTCCCATCCAGGAGAAAGATAATACAGGGACTGATTTTTGACGTTACTGTCGGACAAAGGCAGAGATCCGGGCATAATCATGGGATCACGATTACCGTCCTTCCACAGTCTGTAAATTGCCGTGGCCAGAAGCTGGAGCACTCCGCGGGTCCTTTGAAACTTATCCATGGTGGACCAGTCTTCATACAACCGGTCAAACACTTCAGGATGAATGGGATAAGATGCTGCAAGTCTTCTGTAATAAGCACCCTCTATGGCTTCACCAGGGAAATCCTGACTATTGTCCTGGTAGTATTTTGAAAAGGACTGGCAGACTTCTTTGACAGCATCTTCATCTGTAATGGGATTAAAAAGCCTTCTGCGGACAATTTCAAATGCTTCTTCCGTGGCAACAGGCTTCCACAGGGCATGGACGCGTCCAAAATATTTTTCCATAGCATTAAGGGCGTGCTGCCCTCTGTCTCCGCCAAGCTCAGCATTGGACTCCGGCAAAGAGACAAACATCATGGAATTGTCAGTAGCAGTTAAGGATTCAGTCAGGGCCTGGATAAAGGACATGTTGGATTCCAGGGTGCCTCCGGGATAGCTTTTGCCCTCTTCAAACTGACGCATATAGGCAACCATCTCATCCATCAGAATGACCACCGGACCGAATTTCTGAAACATGGATACCAAGACTTTTTTCCCTGGTGATACTCCATCCCCATCAGCATCAGCCAGCATGGAAAAGGCTGCCTCACCTCCGAGCTGCCAGGCTATTTCTCCCCACAGGGTCCTGATTTCAAACCCGTCCTGAAAAATGGGCTGGGAAGGGCTGAGTCTGTTGCCGTCTATTACAGCAATGTTGGCCCTGGGCAGGTTGTTTATACCTGCTGCATCCAGAATGGGTGGAACTCCCTGAAGCTCACTCACCGGGACCTCTCCTCCGGCAATATGATAAACTCCGACCATGGTATGGGTTTTGCCGCCTCCAAAAGCGGTCTGAAGCTGAATAACCGGATCTCCTGCTCCGCCATTGAGTCTTTTGACCAGGCTGTCAAACAAAAGGCGCATCCCTTCTGTTATGTATGTTCTCTGGAAAAAGCTGACCGGGTCCTGATATTCAGGTCCGGCACTGCCTTCTCTGATCCTGCTCAGATCTGCGGCAAACTCGGCCTGCTTAAAGGTTCCCTTGAGCACGTCCTCGTGAGGGGTAGCAATTTCTGTCCAGGGTTTAATGATCATAATTCTTTCTCTCTAAAATTTAGCTTTTCTTGGATACTTCATCTAACAGACTTCTTTCAACCATCCTCTTTCTGCCCATAGTCTGATGTGCAGACATGGTCGTGTCATGCCATGAGGCGATGAGTTCATTGTAAGCCCTGGCATCTTCTGCCCAGCCCTTACGTTCGCAAAGCGTATAGAGCCTGTAGGCCAGCTGACGGATATCATCTGACCTGGCAGCCATTCTGGATAAAAGCTTTCCTGCTTCAGATTCACCCCCCTGTCGCAGAACCCTGATCATGTGGTGCAGGGCCTCCCAGGTAGGTGTTCTTTTATCCTTTACCGGGTCCCAGTCATCAGGATATTCAGACAACTTAAGCAGCCTGACCTTGCCTGCCCTGGATTCTACAACTCCAGCCAGAACCAGACCGTCAACAGATGTACCCTTGGCCCTGGCCAAAACATCAGCCTCACCATAAAGACCGTCCTTGAATCCATACTGCATAAACCAGTCAATGCAGAAGCGGGTGTCTGAGTCCATGTCTCCTTCAGCTTCGTTGAAAAATTCATCCACCACCTTGTTGATCTGGATCAGTGCGTCCCGCACCGACATCTTGGAGCCATCTGCCTCAAGTATTCCAGAATATCTGGAATAAACAGCCATGCCCGGACCTATGGCAGCCTGGGCCAGATCCACCGGAGCAATAACTGTTGCGCCCTTTTTCCCACCAATCATGGTGTCTAAGGCATCAGGCAGTTCCTCCTTAAGCTCACGCAAGAACTGACGACGGGGTATGGATGGAGCGTTGAGATCACGCTTGCGGCAGACAAGGACAATGGATGAGGCCAGGGCGTTGGTGCCCATGCCAATCATACGATATTCTTGTTCACTCCTAAGAGGCCAAGTCCCTGTGACCACAAAGCCTGCTCCAATAACAGATTCTAAAAAGGTTTCCCATCCAGTACTGGATGTTCCTTTTTCTTTCTGACTTTCTGATTGTTTAAAAGCGTAATAAATCGTAGTCGGAAATGCTTTATGGGTTTTATCAACAAGTGCACTCATTGTTTGATACATACCTTCCTGAAAAAACCTTTCAGCATTTTGCTTACTTCCATGACGATAGGGAGTAGCAATTAGTTCTTCTGCTTTGGGAACTGCCAGTGTTGAAAAAAGATTAGGAAATATAATTTTTAATGATCTGCGCAACCAGATATAAAAAAAATCTGAAAGATCAGCATATCCAATATTATCGTAATATGGTGGATCAGTGGAAACAACTTTATTTTCAGAAACCATATTTTTCAATGCATTTTCTTGGCTTGCAAAGCCGTTAGAATCGACAAGAATTTTATTTATACATTTTGATAAGAATTCAGCACTTGGAATGAACCCTCCGACTGTATTATTTAATATTGCTGCTTCTGGATAATCCCACGTCATGGCAATTGCTTGTTTACCAAATAAGTTCATAACTTTCTGGTTTCCTGAAACCCATCTTGTACATGAATTTGAGAAATCAGCACATCTATCTATGGCAAAAGAAATATATACCGCTACCGCATCCCCATAAGCTGTTGCTCCCCTACCTCCTTCCTCCAACCCAATGCTATCATTCTTCCAACCTGCTTTAACAGCATCTGCAATGACTTTTTCCCGGGCTTCCTGGACCAGGTCGGATAAGGTGGTCAGTGCTACGAGTTGGCGAGGGGTGAATAAGTCAGCAAATGTGTCTATGCCGTAATTCGACACATTTACCCGGCACTTTCCATGCAACGGAGTTTTGGGTCTCCATTCGGGGAATACCGAAGTTGCTTCCTTTTCATGTCCTTCAATAGGGTGTAAATACACTCTCTGACGATCCCCTTCCGCTACTATAGCCATCAATCTACTTCCCAGCCTGCCGCTCATGCCTTCACTTCGTAAATAATTATAAGATATTGGCACCCTTGACTTAAGGCAGATAAAGGCATTTCTTTTTCCTGCAGATGTTCCCTTCTTAACCTCTTCCATATTCTCAGGCTTGCCCATTTTGACCACAAACCTGTAACCATCTTCCTCAATAACAGGTTCAACATAAGCCTCTTTGCCCTTCTTGGTGGAAAGCATAAAGTTGGAAACCAGGGGCACATCCACATGAGAATAAGCAGGGTTGGGACTTTTAACTGTCCTGGCCCAGAGCCAGGCAATAACTGTCAGTTCCCGGTTAAGATAGGGCCTGAGGTCTGGCCGACCATTATCAATCATTTCTTTGGTTATCCTGACCTTGGGATAAAGATGACCAATGCGCTTTTCTGCCTGCTCCCGCATCCAATGCCCATACCTGCGCACATCTTCAGCCAGGCCGCTGGTACCTGGCCAGTCATTTTTGCCCCTCATATCCTTACTTTCTCCTTTGGGTATAGGACCTACCGGAGCTTTTCCCGCAAATTTAGGAGGGATTTCAATCATGGCTTTGTTGATAAGAACAGCCACAGGGTTGAGGTCTGAGGCATAAGACTCCAGGCCGAGCCTCTGGGCTTCCAGAGGAATTGCACCCCCACCCGCAAAAGGGTCATGAAAGGCCGGCAGCTTTTCCGGATCAAACCCTGGTTTGCCCTTGTTCAGCTCGCAGGTCTCACGCCAGGACTTGCGGATTTCTTCCCTGGCCTGTTCCAGAAGCTTTTCATTATTGGTATTCTCCCATTTGACCAGTTCCCGGATAATGGCAAACAGGCGTTCCCGCTCCTTCTGAGCATCTTCTTTGGTCTGCCCAGGGTAGTTGCCCCAGCCCCGCTCACCTCCAGGATCATTGACCAGCTGAGCAAAAAGCACAGCCCTGGCAGCCGCCAGAGGACGCCTGGCCCACCACAGGTGCAGGCCTCTCGGATGAGGCCCAATGCCAGGCATCTTTTCATGAGCACACGCCTTGTTGATGTCATCTAAGGGCAGAGCTACTTCAATGAGTTTTTTGGGGGCTTTGATCATGGTGGTTCCTGGTATATGTCTATAATGATTTATCTTATTTTTGAGATGCATTAAATTCAAGCATAAGTTATTTTTTCAACTTTTTCAGTTCTTCATAGCCCCTGGAGGTCAAACGATATTTTTGTAACCGGCTGCCAGGTTTATCAGGAACAGTATAAGCTATTAAATCTTTTTCCAGGAGCTCTGAGAGGGCCCTTTTGAACGAACCAGTTTTGCTCTGCAGACCTAAAGCCTCTGCCAGGGCCATGGCAGAAAGGGATTCGGAAGCAAGAAGCAAAAGCATTCTTTGCCACTGGGCCCCTGACTGGGCCTCCGACTGGGCCTCCGAATGGGCCCCTGACTGGGCCCCTGACTGGGCCCCTGAGGTATCTGCCTTGGAAACCTGTTTCTGTCCATTATGACCTTGAGCACCAAACTCCGGCACCTTGACAATGATTCTGAATACATCGCCTTCTATCATCTGAGGGTCTTCCCCTCCGTGCCTGTTCAAAAAAGCGCAGATGGTCTGATACACATCCAAGTTGAGTTTTT
>CAZHCY010000141.1:0-6938 GCA_964531185.1 uncultured Desulfovibrionales bacterium
AGGATGGTCACTAGGGACACTTCAGGGATATCCAGACCTTCTCTCAAAAGATTAATACCTATCAGCACGGAAAAATCTCCGGCCCGCAGGGCCTGGATAATGGCCACCCTTTCCAGGGTGTCAATATCTGAATGCAGATACCTGGTCTGCACTCCTCTGTCCTGAAAATATTCTGTAAGGTCTTCTGCCATTCTTTTGGTCAGGGTGGTCACCAGAACCCTCTGGTCATTTTTCTGCCTGTGCAGACACTCTCCCAGGAGATCTTCCATCTGTCCCCTGGTAGGGCGGACTTCTATCTCCGGATCCACAAGACCTGTGGGCCGGATGATCTGCTCCACAATAACACCCTGGGAGCGTTCTATTTCCCAGTCCCCAGGCGTTGCAGACACGAATACGGTCTGTCCCATCCTTTCCAGAAATTCATCAAAGCTCAAGGGACGATTGTCCAGGGCCGAAGGCAGGCGAAATCCATAATCAACCAGAGTGCTCTTCCGGGAAATATCTCCATTGTACATGCCGCCCACCTGGGAAACCGAAATATGGGATTCATCCATGAACAGCAGATAATCATCAGGAAAATAATCCAGCAGACACGCCGGAGGCTGTCCAGGAGCCCGGCCGTCCAGGTGCCTGGAATAATTTTCAATTCCATTGCAGTATCCCATTTCCTGGATCATTTCCAAATCCAGCTGGGTCTTTTGCTCCAGCCTCTGGGCTTCCACCAGCATATTCTGCTTTTCAAACCAGGCCAGACGATGACGGAGTTCTTCCCGGATATCATCCATGGCCCTGTGCAGATTGTCCTGATCTGAAACATAATGGCTGCCCGGGTAAATTATGGTCTTTTTGAATCTGGATTTTATCTCTCCGGTCAGGGGGTCGGTTTCAAAAAGGGCTTCCACTGTGTCCCCGAAAAATTCGATCCTCAAAGCCTGTTCTGATCTGTAAGCCGGAATCAGCTCCAGCACATCCCCGCGGACTCTGAAGGTGCCCCGGTGAAAATCATAATCATTACGTTGGTAATGGATTTCCACCAGTCTGCCCATAAGCTCTTCCATGTCCAGGTCCTGGCCCTCTTCCACCGGAATAATCATTTCTGCGTAGTATTCAGGCGAACCAAGCCCGTAAATGCAGGAAACCGAGGCCACAATGAGCACGTCCCTTCTGGTCAGAAGGGCGTGAGTGGCGGAATGACGGAGCTTGTCAATATCATCATTGATGGATGAATCCTTTTCAATATAGGTGTCTGTGCGGGGCAGATAGGCTTCCGGCTGGTAATAATCATAATAACTGACAAAATATTCCACTGCATTGTCCGGAAAAAGCAGCCTGAACTCGTTGTAAAGCTGAGCTGCCAGGGTCTTGTTGGGAGCCATGACCAGAGCCGGGCGGTTCAGCTGGTGAATTACGTTGGCCATGGTAAAGGTCTTGCCTGATCCGGTTACCCCGAGCAGGACCTGACTGGGGGCCCCCTGCCTGATATTGCTGACCAGCTGTTCCACTGCCTGGACCTGATCCCCTTTCAGGGAATATTCTGATTCAAGCTTAAAGTGCATAATTATCTTTAAAAACGCCCAGCCCGGGCCGGGTCCTGGACCAGGGGCCTTTTTTGGTGATGAGCATGTTTCAGGTCCAGGCCCGGGCAAAAATGTGTATAGTTTTCCCGGCGGTTACCGATTCTTGAGGCTCCGGCTGACAATACCTTCAACCCTGCCGTCAGCCACAGAGATATCCAGCCTGTCCCCCGGGGAAACATCATCTGCGCTGCGCAGAAAAGCACCGCTTTTTTCCACTGAAACCAGAGCATAGCCCCGCTTCAGGGGACCATGGGGATCAAGTCCAGTAAGTTTCTCTTCGGCCAGAGCCAGGCGGCTGTGGTATATCTGCAGCAGATGGCCGGCTGCGCCGGTCAACCTTCTGTGTAAAAAATCAAGCATATTCAGCTTGAGCTCCCAGTATTCAGGCCCCATTCTGGCTGAAAGTCTTTCCTCCAGGTTTTTCAAACGGTCCCCGGCACTTTGAAGCAGCTGAACCTTTGCTCTTTGCAGTCCTTTGTCCAGAACTTCAAGTTTTTCTTCCATCCTCAACAGGCTGTTGGCCGGGCTGACCCAGAAAAGCGCCTTCTGCAGATGTTCAAGCCTTATTTCCTGCCTGTGGATGAACTGACTGTAATTGCGCATAAGCTGGTCCTCAATTTCATCCACTCCCAGAGCCATGTCTTTTCTTCTGGGCCAGAGGACCTGTGCAGCCTGACTGGGGGTAGCCATCCGCCGGTCAGCGGTCAGGTCGGCAATGGTGGTATCAGTTTCATGCCCAATGCCTGTAAGCACAGGAATGGCTGATTCATAGACCGCTCTGGCCACCTGCTCATCATTAAAGGCCCAGAGATCCTCCAGAGAACCTCCCCCTCGGATCAGAACCAGTACCTGGCCCCAGCCTTCCTGATTGGCCTGGTGTATGGCCCTGACAATTTCACCCGGAGCTTTTTCTCCCTGGACCTGAGCCGGATACACCCTTATCCGGCTGCCCAGCCCCAGATCCTCAGCCACCCGCATGAAATCGTGGATCACCGCTCCTGTGGGAGCAGTGACCATGGCCACCCGGTCCGGACACCAGGGTACGGGTCTTTTTCTGGATTCTTCAAAGTAGCCCTGTTTAAGCAGCTTGCTTTTTAAAGCCTCAAAAGCCAGGAAAAGATCTCCAAGCCCCTGCTCCTGCACAAACTCAGCAATGAGCTGATATGATCCCCTGGGAGGATACACTGAAATTTTCCCGGTGCAGACCACATCCTGGCCGTTTTCCAGGTTGGATGCCGGATCAACCCCGCGTCTGCGGCTGAACCCGTGGGAATTTTTGAACCAGACCACCTGAAGGCCGGCCTTTTCATCCTTAAGGGTGAAATAGATATGACCTGAACCGGGCCTGGACAGATTAAACACCTGTCCTTTGACCCGGATCAGAGGAAACTGAAGTTCCAGGGATTCCCTGATGGCAGAGGTAAGTTCAAATACGGACCAGATGCCGGCCATGATCAGACCAGACCAAAATCTCTCAGCACTGCTGTTCTTATTTCAGGAAAACGGCTTTCAAATTCATCCAGCCTGATTTCCAGACGTTCTCCGGAATGCCTGATTTTTACTTCCAGGACATTATTGCTGATGCCCTTGCCCCCCACAATGATCTGCAAAGGAAATCCAGCCAGATCAGCATCCTTGAACTTGAATCCAGGCCTTTCCTGACGGTCGTCCAGAATCACATCTATATTCAGGGTCTTGATATATTTATATATTTTCTCTGAGACCTGTCTGACCTCTTCTTGATTATAATTCAAAGCCAGGACCACTGCTTCAAAAGGAGCAATGGCCGGGGTAAAAATAATCCCGTTGGGGTCATGGTTCTGTTCAATACAGGCAGCCAGAATCCTGCTCACTCCAATGCCGTAGCACCCCATGATCAGCTGCTTTTCCTGGCCCTTTTCATCAAGAAAAAGGGCATTCATGGCCTGGCTGTACTTGGTTCCCAGCTTGAAAATATGCCCCACTTCTATGCCCTTGGTCAGAAAAATCTTTCCCCGGCATCTGGGACAGTCATCCTGGGTTGTAATGGTCCGTAAATCATAATAACCGCTCACCTGGCTGTCCCGTCTGAGATCAATATGGAGCAGATGGGCATTGGTTTCATTGGCCCCGGTTATCCAGTCAGTATCAAACTGAAGCTCCAGGTCGGCAATGATCCGGTCCACCTTCAGCCCCACAGGCCCGGCAAAACCTGGCTCAGCCCCGGTCCACTGCCTGACTTCTTCAGCAGAGGCCATTCTCAGGGAAGAGGCATTCAGGATATTGCCCAGCTTGATTTCGTTGATTTCCCTGTCGCCCCTGATAAGGGCGGCCACTGAACGTCCGTCTGCATTGAAAAGCAGGGTCTTGACGATTCTGCTTTCCGGAATTTTGAAAAAATCAGCAATTTCATCAACGCGGTGCATACCTGGTGTAGCTGCTTTTTCCACGGGCAAAGAGCATTCAGGACAATCAGGTCCTTCACACTTTACTTCGGCTTTTTCCAGGTTGGCTGCAAAATCACAGTTGCGGCAGGTGGCAATGGTATCTTCTCCAGTATCTGCCAGGACCATGAACTCATGAGAAACACTGCCTCCTATGGAACCGGAATCAGCCTCCACTGCCCGAAATTTCAGACCCAGCTTCTGAAAAATGCTTACATATGCCTGCCGCATATCCTCATAACTTCTGGAGGCGCCTTCATCGTCTTTATCAAAGGAATAGGCATCCTTCATTATAAATTCCCTGCCCCGCATCAGGCCGAAGCGCGGCCTGATTTCATCCCGGAACTTGGTCTGAATCTGATAAAGATTCATGGGCAGCTGCCGGTAAGAACGGACCTCCCTGCGGATCAGATCGGTAATCACTTCTTCATGGGTGGGCCCAATGCAGTAATCCCGGCTGTGACGGTCTTTGAATCTGAGCAATTCTCTGCCATAGGCCTCCCAGCGCCCTGATTCCTGCCAGAGATCACCAGGCTGCACAGCCGGCATAAGCATTTCTATGCCCCCGAAACGATCCATTTCCTGGCGGATAATGGTGCTGATCTTTTGCAGGGACCTCCAGCCTGTGGGAAGATAGGTGTAGATCCCTGATGTCAATTTGCGAATCATGCCCGCTCGAAGCAACAGCTGATGGCTGATAACCTCTGCCTCTGCAGGTACCTCTTTCATGGTGGGTATAAAAAATCTGCTCCAGCGCATGTAAAGCTCCTGTAATAAAAAATTTATCAGATGTTTTACCCGAAATCCCAGGGGTCCAGGTTGTGTGCTCTTTGCCGGAACACGGCACTCATGGATTTTTGCCCTTAGCCGGGCAAAAGCATTGTCCGTGTACTCCTGAGACTGCAGATAACCCAAAACCCCTTATTCCAGGAGATGGGCCTGAAAAATCTGTCTTTTGCAACAGTCTTAGCCATTTGCATGAGGCACGGCTTCCTGCCCGGAGGCATACAGCCAGGAAAGGGGCTGGCTCTCCCAGAGCTTGTTTTTTCAAATCTTGTGTTTCCTTGACAGTCAAAAATTCTCTATCAACGCCTTGTATTTACTGACAATTTCCGAAATCCTGAATGTCCGCAGCATTATCAGCTTCAACAGCCTGATTTCTTTATCTTTAACTTTTAACCATTAACTTTTAACTCTCAAGGTGTTTACATAAACCAAAAAACAAGCGCTGAGGTGCCTTGCTTTCCTTAAAAAGGGCTGAACCGTTACTGTCTTTTTACAGATCTGTCTGCTCAGGACGCCTGGGTACAGTCCTGACAGGTGCCGTAAAGCAGCACCTCATGTTCCTCCAGGACAAACCCGCACGGCAGCTTGGCCTGAAAATCAGCCGGACAGCCCTCAATACAGTAAACTCTTCGACACTGCCGACAATAAAAATGATGATGGTGACCAAGACTGGTCATTTCGTATCTGGTACCCTCACCTGGAAAATGCTGTTCCCTGACAATACCTTTAAGGACCAGTCTCCTGAGATTGCGATACACAGTGGCTATGCCCATTCTGCCGGCTGTCTCCCGGGAATATTCCAGGATTTCCCTGGGACTTAAGGGACCTGCTGATTCCCGAAGACAACTGATGATGGCCTGTCTCTGACGGGTATTATGTTCCATCCTGCCTGCCTCCGGGGAAGACTATATTGGCAAAGGAGCCTGATTGCAACTTCTGCGGCAGCAGGATCTGCCCGGCTGCTGCAGCACACCCCGGAAGCACGGTCTTGCAGCCTGATTCCCTCAAACCAGAACAGATTTTTCAAAAACAGGATAATAAATACTTGCCATGTAAAAGCTGATAACATATTATCATTTTTAAAGGATAAACTGATCCAACCGGCATGCCTCAGGCCGGTTAAGGGCTTTGCCGGTTTCTTTTCCAAGCATTTACAACCATCCAGGAGGCCATCATGAAAAAGATTTTAAGAAAAAAAAACTGCCCTCAAAAACACTTCCCAGTCCTGGTGCCCCCGATTTTTCTGCTTTTATGGATGATGTTCACTGTGCCTGCGTTGTCTGCACCTGTCCAGGTCATGGTCAGTATTCCTCCCCAGGAATACTTTGTCCGCCAGATTGGAGGAGATCAGGTCCAGGTGGAATCTCTTTTGCCTCCAGGCGCAAGTCCTCATGCTTATGAACCCCGGCCTTCAAAAATGGCCGATCTGGGCCGGTCGGAAATATATGCAGCCATTGGTGTGGAGTATGAAAAAAACCTGCTGCCCAAAATTAAATCCCTTTATCCTGACCTGGACATTGTATCCACCGAGAAAAACATTCAGCTCATGCCCATGAAACGCAAAACAGGGCACAGCCATGACAATCACCAGCACGGACATCAGGGCATGGACCCTCATATCTGGCTCTCTCCCGCCCTGGTTATGGTTCAGTCCTCCACCATCCTAAGAGCCCTGGTTGAAGCAAGACCGGAAAAAAAACTTTACTTTCTGGAAAATTACCAGCAATTCATCAATGAAATCCTTGAGCTGGACCTGAAAATCAAAAACATGTTCCATGATGTAAAACCCGGGAGCAGATTCATGGTTTTCCATCCAGCCTGGGGCTATTTTGCCAGGGATTACTGCCTGGTTCAGGAGCCTGTGGAAGTGGAAGGCAAGGATCCTGGAGCAGAGGATCTCAAGCATCTTATTGACACTGCCCAGGCTGAAAACATAAAAACAATTTTTGTTTCACCCCAGTTTTCAGACAAGAGCGCCAGGGTCATTGCCCAGTCCATTGACGGCGGCACAGAATCCATTGACCCTCTGGCTCTCAACTGGAAAGATAATCTGCTCAAAACCGCTGAAAAGTTCAGACAGGCCCTGGTTCATGAAAATTAGTAACAGTTTAGCCCTTTTTAAGGGCGCAGGGGACAGGCACCCCGTCACCCA
>CAZHCY010000142.1:0-6885 GCA_964531185.1 uncultured Desulfovibrionales bacterium
AAAATTCAGCTCAAGTGGGTGACGGGGTGCCTGTCCCCTGCGCCCTTAAAAAGGCTAAACTGTTACCATATTCTCAGTCATTGCCCGGGAATTGTCTCAGGTCCGGATCAAGCATTGACCCTTGCCGGAAAGGAACCGGGCCTGGACAGATGCATCCAGACCCGGATTCATAAGCAAATGCAGTGAGCAGACAAAAATCACCTGCTGACGGCTGCCTCAATCACGGGCAGGGCAGGTTCGCCGTCAACCGTGGTCACCCCTTCCAGCCAGCCCCGGTATACTTCAGGGTTTTTCCTGAGCCAGTCCAGACCTGCCTCCAGTTCTTTCAGGGTTTTATCCTCATGGAGCATGGTCATGGCTTCATTGATCATGTCAATGGGCACCAGGTAGTTGTCCAGAAAAGTGCCCACATTGGGATGTTCTTCACTAAATCCGTCCCTGGTGTTGATGTACACCGTGGCTGTTCCGTCGTTTACGCCAAAGGTGTTTTCATCGCTGCCTGTCAGGTATTTCATGTCTATGGCCTTGTTCATCCAGTGCGGGGACCAGCCCAGAAAGACTATCCACTGCTTGTTTCTGGCATAGCTTTGGACCTGGGAGAGCATTCCGGTCTCGCTGGAGGGGATCAGCTCAAAGTCCCCCAGGTCGAACATGTCTTCTTTGATCATTTTTTCAATGATCTGGTTGCCGTCATTGCCTTCTTCAATGCCGTAGATCTTGTAGTCCAGCTTGTCGGCAAACCTGGCTATGTCCTTGAAGTCCTGCAGCCCGGCTTCATAGACATGGGACGGCACAGCCAGGGTATACTTGCAGTTTTCCATTATGGGCCCCAGCTGGACCACCTCGCCTGATTCAAAGCGGGGCCCGGCAATGCTTTCCATGGTGGGCATCCAATTGCCCAGGAAAACATCAGCTTCATCACTAGCCAGGGCCTGATAGGCAATGGGCACTGACAAAAGCATGCTGGAAGCGTCATATCCCAGATTGTCCAGGATGAACTCGGCCACCTCTGTCTTGACTGTTACGCATGTCCAGGGGACGTAGACGAACTTGACTTCCTTGGAAGCCATGGCCTGGGAACTTAAGAAAGTAGTTGCAAGAAACAGGGCCGTTACCAGAAATGTACTCAGTTTTTTTCCCATCCCGATACTCCTTGTTGATGGTTTGCAGGGTATGTATCACGCTTCATGTCTGTAGAACCCGAGATCCGACGGGGGCAAAGGCGCGTTGCCCAGAATAATGTCGGCCGCCTTTTCACCTATCATAAGCACTGGCGCGCATATGTTTCCATTGGTGATTTCAGGCATCACAGAAGCGTCAACCACTCGAACGTTGTTCAGGCCGTGGACCTTGAGGCTTTTGTCCACCACTGCCATTTCATCATATCCCATTTTGCAGGTACAGCTGGGATGGTAAGCGCTTTCTCCCTCCCTGGCCACAAAGTCCAGGATCTGTTCCGGGGTGCTGACCTCAGGCCCGGGAGAGAGCTCTTTATGCCTGAGCCTGTCAAAGGCCTTTTGTCTGAATATTTTTCTGGCGCAGTTGATGGCTTCCACCCATTCCCTGCGGTCTTTTTCCGTGGAAAGATAATTGAAGCGGATGGCAGGATACTTTAGAGGATCATTTGACCTGATCCTTACATATCCTCTGGCATCGCTGTACATGGGCCCCACATGGAGCTGGAAGCCGTGTTCCTGGCTGGGAGCTGTGCCGTCGTAGCGGATGGCGATGGGCAGGAAATGGAACTGGAGATTGGGATATTTTACCTGATGGTTGCTCCGGATAAATCCGCCTGCTTCAAAATGATTGCTGGCTCCGATGCCTTTTTGGAGAAACAGCCATTCCAGGCCAATTCTGGGCATGTTCCAGGGTTTAAGGGCCGGGTAGAGGCTGACCGGTTGTCTGGCTGAGCATTGAATATAGGTTTCCAGGTGGTCCTGCAGGTTTTCCCCTACTCCAGGGAGATCCATGACCACTGGAATGTCCAGGTCCTTGAGCCGGTTTGCGTTGCCCACCCCTGAAAGCTGAAGCAGCTGAGGGGTATTTATGGCCCCTGCACAGCAGATGATCTGCCCGGCAAAAGCGGTGTGTCTGTTTCTGCCTTTTATGTATTCCACTCCCACTGCGGTTTTGCCCTGGAAGATGATTCTGGTGGTCAGGGTTCTGGTTTTTACTTTGAGGTTGGATCTGTGCATGGCAGGGTGCAGATACCCCCGGGCTGTACTCCAGCGTCTGCTCCTGTAGGTGGTGCTTTCAAAGGGTCCAAAGCCTTCCTGTCTGTACCCGTTGACATCGCTGGTTAAAGGATAGCCGGCCTGCTGAACTGCCTGGAAAAAAGCGTCAAACAAGGGGTTTTTGCATTCCGGGGTGGTGATGTACTGCCGGCCGTTGTCGCCCTGATAAGCGTCAGCGCCTTTGAGTCTGTATTCCATCTTTTTGAAGTAGGGCAGGCAATGGGCATAGTCCCAGTCTTCAAGCCCCTCCATCCGGGCCCATTTTTCATAGTCCATGGGATTGCCCCGGATATGGATCATGCCGTTGATGGAGCTGGAGCCGCCGAAAACCTTGCCCCTGGGCTGGGCTATTCTGCGGTTGTGCATATAGGGCTCAGGCTCTGATTCATAGCCCCAGTTGTAAAACCTGTTGGTCAGGTTGAAGGAAAGGGCTGAAGGCATATGGATCCTGAAATCCAGCCTGTAATCCCTGCGCCCGGCTTCCAGGACCAGAACTTTGCGGTCCGGGTCAGCGCTCAGCCTGTTGGCCAGGATGCTGCCGGCTGTTCCGGCGCCAATAATAATCACATCATATCTGGTTGACATGTCTACTCCCTTAATAATGTCTGAAGTTTTCATCATAAATAAATCAGGGGCTCGGGGCTGAAGCCAATGCCGCGGTCATGGCTGTGGACGGCATGCAGCTTAAAAAAGTTAAAAACAGCATCCCTGGAAGGTTTTGGTCTGGATGTCCTGTTCAGGTTTTTTGAACTGTCCAGTCAACTGTCCTTTTTTGGGCGGAAATATATTTTTCGCGCTGGATCAGGTCTGTGAAAACCTTGTCTTCAACGGGCTGGATCTCTTTAATTCTGCTCCTGAGGATCATGTAGTGGTAACTGATGTATGACCTGGCCCGGACCAGCTGGCCGGCAGCGATTTCTCTGGCTGTGTCCTTCCAGTTATTTACAGCCATGAGCCTGTATTGTTGATCCTGGTAAAGGGTCACGTCCATGGAGCTGAATCCCAGCTGGACCGCACTCATGATCCATTCAAAAATGGGATTCCCGGTCATTCTGGCCAGAAGAATATTTAATTCCCGGTCCAGTTCAGCCAGATGTTCCAGATCTGGATCCGGGGCGGCAGCGGCCTGGCTCAGCTTTTCAGCATTGAGCACCAAAAGCTGTTTCTGGGCCTCATGGCCGCGGGCAATGGCCAGCTCAGTAATGATATGGTCCAGGGTTTCCCGGAATTCCATCAGGTGCTGGGGATCGGTCCTGTTCTGGACCAGAAACATGGCAAAAGATTCGCTGATGCTCACCACTTCGATATTTTTTACATAAGCTCCGCCTTTGGAGCCTTTGTGAATCCGGATGAGTCCCTTGTGCTTCAGAATCTGCAGGGCTTCCCGGACCACGCCCCGACCGGTGCGGAACATGGACTGCAGTTCTCTTTCGCTGGGCAGCCGTTCTCCAGGGGGGAAGGAGCCCTCCAGAATGGCGGCCTGAAGTTGAAGAGCAATGTCCTCCCCGGCCCGGCCTGACTGAACAGGCTCAAACACGGGGCATTTTTCAGAATAATTCATGGGTATTGGACCTACCAAATAACAAGAGTCTGGCTGGCTTCAAGGCCACAAAAAGGCGTTCTGTGACCTTTTCAGGTGTTTTTTACTGCATAATGGTAGTACCATTCTACAGAGGGAGATGCTCATGTCAAGGAAAAAAATCCATCTGCCGGGTTACAGATGAGACCCGGGCAAAAAGGCAGCATTGTTCCTTTGCAGGCAGCACCATTTTGATCCTGAAAACAGCTTTCCAGTGAACATTTTTTATTGAAAACCGGGGCTGGCTGCAGGTTCTGCAGATGGCAGGATAAAGGCCTTCTTTTGTTCTCTGTCAGGCCCCAGCTGAAAGGGCCCGGGCTGAACCTGCTGAATTTTTTCAGCTTTACATGATATTCAGATGTAAGGTATGGTAAAATTTAATCAAGAGCGTGCTTAAAAAAAATTATCTTCAGTCCTGGTAAAATCTTTGATCTGATTCCAATCCAGTATTCTTGGCTGGCTGAAGTTTTCCGGCTTGAGAACAGCGGTGCCGGTGTTGAAAATCTTTTAAAGACAGAAGAATTCTCATCTGCCGGCAAGCAGCGGGTGTATTACCGGTTTGTAAATGATACAGACTCAGGTTTGCTTTGAACATAAAAAACAGGTTTATCCACCCAGGGGACAGTCCCGAAGCCAGGGACAGTCCCCGTGCCTGACCTGAATTTGCTGATTTATCTTGAAATTTACAAACAGGTAATGCTCCCCAAGCAGCAAAGGTGCTCTGAGTGGTGTTCCAGGTTTGTTGCCCAACTTTAACTTGTGAGGATAGCAGAACAAATGTCTCTATTCAGTTCCCAGTCCCTCAGTCTGCGCAAGGCAGCGCCTCTGTCCGACAAGGAATTCAATGATCTGAGCAGGTTTATTTACGATCTGGCCGGAATCGAAATTCCCAGTCAGAGAAAGTACCTTCTGGAGAACAGGCTGCGCTCCAGGCTTACCGAGCTGAACCTGGATACATTCGCAGATTATTACAAGTATCTGAAATTCGGTCAGAACAGAAAAAAAGAGGTGGAAATATTCTGTGAAAAAATGACCACCAATGAAACCAGCTTTTTCAGGGATATCAAACAACTGGGCCTGTTCAAGATGGTGGTTCTGGCTCCCTTGCTGGAAAATCTCAAGCAGTCGGGCAAGAAGCAGCTTCATATCTGGTCTGCCGGGTGCTCATCCGGGGAAGAGCCTTATACCCTGAGCATCATGCTGCATGAGATGCTTAAAATGTCCATCATCGGCTGGAAAATCCGGATCACGGCCAATGATCTTTCTTCTGCCATGCTGGAAAAGGCCAGAAAAGGAATTTACAATCAGCATTCCTTGAGAAACACGCCCAAGGATATTATTTCCAGATATTTCACCAAAGAACCGGCTGGATTCAGGATTCATCCCAAGGTCCAGAAAAACGTTGTTTTTGACCGCATCAATCTCAATGATGCTGCTGCTTTGAAAAAAATTCCCAAATCCCAGGTGGTATTCTGCCGCAACGTGATCATTTATTTTGATCAGCTCATGAAAAAAAAGGTGGTCAACCATTTTTACGATAATCTTGTCCCAGGCGGGCATCTTTTGCTTGGACATTCAGAATCGCTGCACAGCATCACCAATATATTTCAGCCTGTCAGAAAACCAGGTGGAATAATCTATCAGAGAATGAGCTGATGAAACAGGCTGGCAGCACCGCCAAAAAACAAGCGCTGGGGTGCCTGTCCCCTGCGCCCTTAAAAAGGGCTGAACTGTTACGGAGAAGGTTTATTTTTGACCACGACTTTGTGGGTCTGGGTTGGATATAAGATTATGGAGGCTTAAGGGTGAAAAAAGTTTGTTGTGAACATCTGCTGCCGGGCATGAAACTGGCCGTGGATGTCAAGGGAGCTGACGACAGTATCTTTCTGGCCAGAGAAACAGTTCTTTGCAGTGATGATATTCAGGGGCTTTCTGAACTTGGGGCGGACTGGGTCAGGATTTCCTCTGCCGGCAAAGATGAAGATCTCAAGGACCTGGCCAGGCGCTGCGAGGAGTACGTGAGACAGTTTTATTACTATGTGGATCCCGGCAGCACCCTGTTCAATGACCTTTACCGGGCCACTCTGGAAGTAACCATGAAGCGGCTCATGAATGAAGGGGACTGGGTTCTGCCCTGCGACCGGGAACTCAAGGCAGCGGCACATCAGTCCAGGCGGGATCTTTTCTTCCAGGGAGAGGGCGGGCCTGAGGATATTGTCAATTATGAAATGGAGCTGATTTCATTTCCTGATACATACTTTAAGCTTCGGGAAATCCTGAAATCCCCAGAAAGTTCTGCTGCCAACGTTGCAGAGGTGATCAGGCTGGACATCAATCTGGTGACCAGACTTCTGCGTCTGGTGAACAGTCCTGCCTACGGGCTGCCTCAAAAGATAGATTCTGTTGAAAGGGCCGTGGCCATCATCGGAGTGGAGGGAGTGTCCAGTCTGGCTCTGGGCATTACTGCCATGCCCATGTTCAAGGATATCCCCCCAGATCTGATGGATGTTTCTTCCTTCTGGAAACATTCCATCAGCTGTGCCATATTTGCCAGGGACACAGCCCGCAGTATGGGGCGGGAGGATGAATATTTCTTTACCGGGGGACTGCTTCACGATGTGGGCCGGCTGCTGCTGCTGAAGAATATGCCTGAAGCCTATCTTCAGGTGCTTTTACATGCCAGGGGCAGCTTTATCCCCCTGGTGGAGGCAGAGGAAGCCATTCTGGGATACAACCATGCCCAGCTGGGTGAAGTGCTTCTTAGCAGGTGGGGCTGTCCTGAAAAACTGTTGACCCTGGTGGGAGGTCATCATGACCCTGGAGGTCCGGGCCATGATGATGCAAGGATTATTCAGCTGGCTGACAATCTGGCCAATGCCTTTGCCATTGCCTCTGGCTGGGCTTATGTGCTGCCCGGCATGGAAGAGCAGACCTGGCTTTCCCTGGGCATCAGGAATCAGGCTGTGGTGGACAGTTTCAACAGGCACGCACAGGCCCTTCAGGATGTTGTCAGATCTCTGACTTGACGGCAGGCAGCAGTAGCTGACAAGTCTGCTGCAGAATTATGGCCTT
>CAZHCY010000143.1:0-6819 GCA_964531185.1 uncultured Desulfovibrionales bacterium
CGCTTGCTCACAGCCTCAATCCCTCGGTTTATGGCAGCCAGCGTCAGGTAAAACCTCCGGGTTTTGGAGACAGATTCAGCACGGCTTCACAGATATTGCGCATTCTGGGGTTTTGCAGATTTATTCCGGCCGGACGACTAGTGCCACGCTGTGTTGGCGGTCTACGTTCAACGTCCTTCGTGTACGGTCAATAAGGCCTTGGTATACATTATCAAGCATTCTGCCCCTGACAAACAAGAGATTACGGCTGTACTCAAGTTGATAACACGAGTACCGATAACGAAACCCGGACTTTTCCTGCTCCTGGATTTCCAGCCCGAAGCAAAGACAGCAGGAGTATACCCAACGGTCACAGACTTTGTTCAGTCGCCCTATAGCGTGTTGATCACGCAAGGCATCTGCGATCTGATTCAAAGCCCCTGCAATAATGACTTTAACTTCCTTCATTTTTTATTTCAGATTTCCAGCCTTGAACTTTCAATTCTTAAGTGTAAATATTTGTTCGTATTCTGGAAAAAAATAATTACCTGGACAGCAATCAACAGTTAGACATCGGAGATTTATGAATCAAAACCAGACAACAGCCGAAGAACAATTTGAGAACTGGCAGGACACCATTGAAAAATGTCTTGACCGGCTGGAAGCAGGCAAGGTCCTTAAAAGACGCAGGCTCATCATTATCAAGCCCAATCTGGTCAATGATTCGCCTCATCCCATCACCACCCATCCGGATATGGTCCAAGCCCTGGTGGAATATATCCGCAGGCACTCCAAAGCCAGGCTGGTCATTGCCGAAGGATGCGGTTCCGCCTGCCTGGAGACAGCCCAGGTCTATGCAGCCCTTGGGTATGATCAGCTGGCCAGGGACTACGGCCTGGATCTCATAGATCTGAACCAGGAGCCAGTGCAAAGACTTAAGAATTCCCACTGCAGTGTTCTTCCGGAAGTATATCTGCCCCGGGCGGTGCTCAAGGGATTTTTGATCTCAGTTCCGGTCCTTAAAAGGCATTCCCTGGCTGAGGTAACTTTGTCCATGAAAAACATGCTGGGCATGGCGCCTCCAAGTCATTACCAGCAGGGCGGCAGCTGGAAGAAATCATTTTTCCACAACAGGATGCATCGCAGCATCTTTGAGCTCAATCTCTACAGGGCACCTGATTTGTCCATCATTGATGCAAGCGTGGGCATGGCTGAGTATCACCTGGGCGGCCCTGTCTGCAAGCCCGCAGTCAATAGAATTATTGCCGGGTTTGATCCTGTAGCGGTTGATGCTGCAGGAGCAGGCCTGCTTGGGCTTTCCTGGCGGGATGTGGCGCATATCCGCATGGCCCATGGAGTTCTTGGGAACGCAGAGGGCATGGGGAATAAATGATGAATGATGAAGAGGCATAGAGCAGAGAGCAGAGGGCATGGGGAAGAAATGAAGAAGGATGCTGCTGGAATGCTGGGATGAAGAGAAGAGGGAAGAATTTTATCCACGAATCTGCACGAATTTTCACGAATAAGAATGAAGAAGGACTTTTATTGTCCGCTTATCGCGGACAATAAAGGGTTCTTCCGCCGGGGCATAGGCATGGGGAAGAAATGAAGAATGATGAATGGTGAATGATGAAGAGGCAGAAGGGAGTGAGCAGAGGGCAGGAGTCAGAAGTCAACTGTTGCCGAGAACAGAATATGATTTTTTTTAAAATTTTTTGTTGACAAACACTCAAAACTGGAATTAAAGACCAGATTCATGACAACCAATTCTCTCAACCACAGCATTTCTGCCAATTTTTATTTTTGGTATTTCTATTTTAACAGGGCCTGTGGTCTGGAGGGAGAGGTTTAGACTGACAAACGCATAAACTGAAACATCCAAAGGGCCGCAGGCACAAGCCGGCGGCCCTTTTTTTGTTTCATTAAACCGGGCCGCTGGAAAAAGCCCGGCCTCCCAAAACCATGGAGGGAAAAATGCATCTGGGAAAATCAATCAGGCTGGAAAGAATTTTTAATCGGAACACAGGCAGAACCATTATTGTTCCTCTGGATCACGGGGTAACTGTGGGTCCCATCTACGGGCTGGTGGACCTCAAGGCCACAGTGGGCAGAATAGCTGAAGGCGGAGCCAACGCAGTGGTCATGCACAGAGGCCTGGCCAGGTGCGGACACAGAGGCCGGGGCAGTGATGTTGGGCTGATCATTCATTTGTCAGCCAGTACCTCTATTTCTCCCTATCCCAATGCCAAGACCCTGGTGGGAACAGTGGAGGATGCCATCAAGCTGGGGGCTGATGCAGTATCTGTCCATGTCAACCTGGGGGATGAAACTGAAAGGGACATGCTCAGGGATATGGGGCTGGTGGCATCCAAAGCCAATGAATGGGGCATGCCGCTTTTGGCTATGGTTTACGCCAGAGGTCCCAGGGTAAAGGATGAATATGACATGGATGTTGTCTGCCATTGTGCCCGGGTGGGTGAAGAACTTGGTGCGGATGTGGTCAAGGTGTCTTATACCGGAGACATGGACAGCTTTTCCAAAGTAGTGGAAGCCTGCTGCATCCCGGTGGTCATTGCCGGCGGTCCCAAGCTGGAAAACGGCAGGGACCTGGTGAAAATGGTGCATGATGCTGTGGCTTCAGGCGGAGCAGGGCTTTCTGTGGGCAGAAACGTGTTTCAGCACGATAACCCTTCCCTGCTCATTAAGACCCTGAATCAGGTGGTGCACAATGACGTGGAGATTGAAGAGGCCATGGAAATGCTGGAACAGGGCTGATCCTTTTCTGGTATTTTTTTTATACCAAGCCCTATAGCCCGGCAGGTGGAAAATGAACAAACAAATATATTTTAAGGCCGTTCCTTTTAACAAACCAATGATAACTCTTGCGCTGGAGTCAGGAGTAGACGGAATCATTGCGGAAAAAAAAGACCTGGAAAAGATAGCAGCTCTGGGCCGAACCCATGCCCTGGATATATCTGAGCTGGAATTTATGGAGATAAGTTCCAAGCCGGACGAAGAAAGAGCGGTAGAGCTGATTCAGTCAGGCAAAAAGGTTGTCTTGAACAGAAATGTTGAGATTATTCCTGTGGAAAATATCCTGGCCCAGACAAGCCAGGTGGGTATGGAGGTGGACTCTGTATCCGGCCTGGAAACCGCTCTGGGTATTCTGGAAAAAGGAGTCGGATTTGTGGTGGTGGATGAGTCCGGGGCATCCATGCTCAAGGAGATGGTCAGAAAAGTGAAGCAGGACCAGGGACAGATAGACCTTGTCCGTGGAAAGATAACCGGGATCAGTCCCATTGGTCTGGGACACAGAGTGTGTGTGGACACTATTTCCCTGCTGCGCACAGGACAGGGCATGCTGGTGGGCAATTCCAGCGCTTTTTCTTTTCTGGTCAATGCTGAAACCGAAGCCAACCCCTATGTGGCTGCCAGGCCTTTCCGGGTAAATGCCGGAGCTGTTCATTCTTATGTATGCCTGCCGGATGACCGCACAGCTTATCTGGAAGAGCTGGGTCCAGGTCAGGAAGTGCTTGTGGCCGGCAGCGATGGAAGCAGCTTTTCAGCTGTGGTGGGACGGGTGAAAACTGAAATAAGGCCCATGCTGCTCATCAGCGCGGAATTTGAAGGGGCCAGCGGAAGTGTGATCCTGCAGAACGCGGAAACCATCCGCCTGGTGGGAGCAGATGGACAGCCGGTCAGTGTTGTGCAGCTTAAAACCGGACAGGAGGTTCTCTGCAAGCCTGACATGGCCGGACGTCATTTCGGTATGCGCATCCAGGAAGAAATCAGGGAAAAATAAACATGCACAGGGAAAAGACTCTTGAAGACATCCGCAGGGGCATCAGCTCCATTGACCAGGAGATTGTCAGGCTTTTGAATAAAAGGGCCGGCCTGAGCATTGAGGTGGGGGAAATCAAATCCAGGTCCAGGGATATTGTGTTCAAGCCTTTCCGGGAAAAGGAGATACTTACCCGGCTGCTGATGAACAACAATGGCCCCCTGCCTCAGGAGCATCTCCGGGCCATTTACCGGGAGATATTTTCCTCTTCAAGGAGTCTGCAGCAGAAGCAGCGGGTGGTTTATCTGGGTCCGGAAGGAACTTTTTCCTATTTTGCCGGAGTGGAATATCTGGGCCACAGCGCAGACTATTTTCCCCAAAACAGTCTGGAAGAAGTGTTCCGGGCCGTGGATGCCAGAGAAGCGGAGCTGGGCATCATTCCTCTGGAGAATTCTCTGCAGGGAAGTGTGGGTCAGAGCCTTGACCTGTTTCTCAAATTTGAGGTCTTTATCCATGCTGAGATTTTCTGCCGCATCAGTCACGCTCTGCTTTCCCGGGAAGAAGAATTTGACAGGATTTCCAGGGTTTATTCCCATCCCCAGGCCCTGCAGCAGTGTTCTGTCTGGCTGAAGACCAGGCTTCCCCAGGTGGCGGTGATCCCTGATGAAAGCACTGCCTCGGCAGCCAGAAGAGCGGTCCGGGAACAGGGAGCAGCAGCCCTGGGGCACAGGAAGCTGGCCAAGATTTTTAACCTGAATGTCCTGGAGCAGGGTCTGGAGGATGTGCCTGACAACTGGACCAGGTTTCTGGTTATCAGCGCTTACCCGCCTGAAGCAGGGAACCGGGAAAAAACATCTTTGCTGTTCACAGTGACAGACAGGCCGGGTTCCCTGGTGTCAGCCCTGAATGTGCTGTCCGGCAAGGGGATAAACATGAAAAAGCTGGAATCCAGGCCAATGAAAATGGAAAAATGGAGATATGTCTTTTTTGCAGATGTTGAATGTGACCTGACTTCTGATGAATACAAAGATGTTCTTCTGGACCTGGAAGAAAACTGTCATTTTTTAAGAATTCTGGGAAGTTATCCCCAGGGACCTCAGACCGGGACGTAGTCCTGCCAGATGAGGGGACTGCAGTTTTAAAGGAATAGAAACTGCACATGAAAAAAGAAGAGAAACTGAAAACAGCTGGTCAGAGCCGGCAATGACCCGGATATTCTTAATCCTGGAAATTGTGAGCACTGGAGATAATGTTTCCGGTTGCTGCCCATCTTAATTTTGACTGCTCCAGCAGAGCAACAAGCAGGTAAACTATAGTCATGTCCAAGAGTACAGAGCCGGTTATTCTCAAGGCCCCTGCCTCCAAATCCATGTCCCACAGGGCATTGATGGCGGCAGGTCTGGCCAGAGGCGAATCAAGACTGAAAAACATGCTGGACAGCGATGATCTGAAGCACACCAGAATGTGCATGGCCGCCCTGGGAGCAGAAATCGCTGAATCAGGAGATGATCTTCTGGTCAAAGGTGTTGACGGCAGGATAGATGTCCCTGAGGGCAGGACTGTTTTTCTGGATGTGGGAGAGTCAGGCACAACATGCAGGCTGATGGCCGGAATAGCAGCGGCTGGAAGGGGACGGTTTGAAATATCCGGGCGGGGGCGCATGCACCAGAGGCCCATAAAGAGTCTGGAAAAGGCCTTGTCTGTGCTGGGAGTCCGGTTCAGCTATAAAGAACTGGACGGGTGCCCGCCGGTGGTTATCAGATCCAGCGGACTGCCCGGGGGGGTGGTGGACATTTCCCTGGAAGACAGCAGTCAGTACCTGTCCGGAGTGCTGCTGGGCACAGTTCTGGCCAGGTCTGAAACTGTGATCAATGTTGTGGGGGAAAGGATAGTGTCCTGGCCCTATGTTCATCTGACCCTTAAGATAATGAACCAGTTCGGCAGTTTCCCTGAAGTCCAGATTCTGTCCGGAAGCGGCTGGGAGAATGCATCCCCGGAACAGGTGAGGACAGTGGAGCCTGGAAAGCTCAGGTTCATTGTGCATCCCCAGAAATTAAGGGCCCGAACATACCAGGTGGAAGGAGACTACAGCAATGCATCGTATCTTCTGGCTGCCGGAGCAGCAGGCAGTCAGCCGGTTCTGGTGCAGGGACTTGACGTTGATTCAGCCCAGGGAGACAGGGTTATTCTGGATATTCTCCAGCAAATGGGGGCTGAAGTGCAAATCCGGGCCGAAGGAGTGCTGGTTTCCAGCCAGGGGCTCAAGGGAGTTGATCTGGATATGGGGGCCTGTCCTGATCTGGTCCCTACTGTGGCTGTGCTGGCCACTCTGGCTGCCGGGGAGACCAGGATCAGAAACGTAGCCCATTTGAAAATCAAGGAAAGCGACCGCCTGAGCGGAGTTTTCAATGAAATTTCCAGGACCGGGCGCAGGTGCCGGATGCTGGAGCACGGTCTTATTGTGGAACCGGGCAGGATAACAGCTTCTGGAGAAATCAGGTTCTCCACCTACAGCGATCACCGCATGGCCATGAGCCTGTCCCTGTATGGGCTGGCAGGTATAAATCCTGTTCTTGATGACTCTGACTGCGTAAACAAGTCGTTTCCGGGGTTCTGGAAGGAGTGGGCCAAGGTGAGCAGGGCCGCTGGAGCAGTGCGTGATTGAGCAAATAGCAGTGGTGGGAGCCAGGGGAGCCATGGGCGGACTGCTAAGCCGCAGTTTCAGCAGGGCGGGCTGTCAGGTGGTTGCTCTTGATAAGCCTTTGCCTGTAGAGGATATCCCGGGGATGCTTCAAGACATCCAGCTGGTGCTCGTTTCAGTGCCCATTTCAGTTTTTTCAGATGTGGTTGAAACCGTAGCTCCGGCCATGCCCTCTGAAGCAATTCTGGCTGATGTCTGTTCAGTTAAGGTCCTGCCCATGAAAAGCATGGAAAAATTTTTTCCTGGCCCGGTTTTGGGCACTCATCCCCTTTTTGGACCTGAACCTGGAGCTGATCAGGAATTGAAGACAGTCATGTGCCCAGGCCGGAATATATCTGAAAAAGAAGTGGCTATGGTG
>CAZHCY010000144.1:0-6786 GCA_964531185.1 uncultured Desulfovibrionales bacterium
AGTGGGTGACGGGGTGCCTGTCCCCTGCGCCCTTAAAAAGGGCTAAACTGTTACTAAAAAAATAATATCCAGGCGGCTTTCACCGAAAAAAATCTAAAGTTTGAGGCAGGTTTTGCATTGGCAGAAGTGGATTTTCTGCGGCCTGATCCGCCGTATTCCTGAACCTGTCCATGATACTGCATGAAAATTCCGGACAAGACCCTGCGATTCAATCTGAACACCTGAACCAAGAGATTTTCAACATGCCAGAGTTTAAACCCTTGAAATTTCACCATTACAACTGGTCCCTGCCGGAAAATGAACCGGAAAAGGTCATTTCTCCGCCTTATGATGTTTTGTCTGCATCAGACATTAAATCCCTGGGACGCAACATAAACAACATCGTACATATTGATTCACCGGCTTCCTATGAAGCCGCAGCCAAAATCCTTGAAAAATGGATATCCGGATCTGTCCTGTCCAGAGATCCGGTTCCCATGTTCTACATCATGTCCACCAGTTACAGGTTCAAGAACCAGGAAAAACTCAGATGGGGCGTGTTTGGGGGGATGAAAGTCCATCCCTTTTCCGAGGGCAGGGTTTATCCCCACGAAATGACCTATCCCAAAGCAAAAGATGACCGTCTGAAGCTTATGCTGGCCA
Source organism: uncultured Desulfovibrionales bacterium (assembly GCA_964531185.1). Classification (GTDB taxonomy): domain Bacteria; phylum Desulfobacterota; class Desulfovibrionia; order Desulfovibrionales; family Desulfonatronovibrionaceae; genus CAZHCY01. The sequence continues at coordinate 643 of CAZHCY010000144.1, forward strand.
CCAGAGCCCAGTTAAGCCCTATTTTCGGCATTTACGACGACCCCGGGCTGACCCTGGAAAACCTGGGCCGGGAGCTTGCTTCTGTCCCCCCTTTGATCCACTTTGCCCAGGAGGCAGGGGTTTTGAACCGGGTCTGGCAGGTTCCAGAAGCCTGGAATGCTGTCATCCAGGAACTCATGGATCCCAGGCAGGTTTTCATTGCTGATGGACATCACCGTTATGAAACCGCCCTCAATTACAAGGAAATCATGCCTGCTTCAGCTGAAGCTCCCTGGAATCATATTTTTACCTATCTGAGCAATATTTCCTCCCCTGGTCTGGAAATATTTCCCTACCACCGGATTCTTTCCTGGCATCAAGCATTTGACTGGAACAAAATCCTGCAGCAGGCTGCCAGCTCTTTCCAGATACTGGACATTACCGGACATGATCAGTCTGATGAACTGACCCGGCCTGATTCCATTCTCCTGATCACCCAGAAGGCCCGGCTGCTGCTGGTGCCTGAGAATAAGCCGGAGCAGCTGTTTGACCACATAGGAGCCCATGTTTTTGATCGTCTTCTGCTGCGCCGGATCATGGGCCTTGATGAAGCACAGCTCTCAGCCGGCAGCCTGCTCTCCTATACCCACGACCAGAACCTGGTGCAGGAAAAGGTGGCCCATGGCGAGGCCCAGGCCGGCTTTATTCTCAATCCGGTTCCCATGGATGTTCTGCGCCGGGTCTCCAGGTCCGGTGAGGTCATGCCCAGAAAATCCACTTATTTCTATCCCAAACTGCCTACAGGGGTTCTGCTCCATGTCTGGGACCATGACCATCCTGCCGGCTGATCTTCTAACCCCACTGCAACCCAGACAAGCTTTGACTGCAAAAACTGTGTTTTGCAGTCAAAGGAGTCTGTGATCATGTGTCATTAAAAGATAAGACCTGAAAAAAGTAACAGTTCAGCCACTTGCATGGGGAGCATTACCTGTTTGAAAATTTCGAGATAAATCAGGAAATTCTGGTCAGGCACGGGGACTGTCCCTGGTTTCGGGACTGCCCCCTGGGTGGATAAACCTGTTTTTTATGTTCAAAGCAAACCTGAGTCTGTATCATTTACAAACAGGTAATACACCCCTTGCATGCGGCACGGAAACTGGCTCTTTCAACTTGGATACTAAACTCGTCATTCACCTGAAAAAAACTGCTTGAGAGCTGTTTACACCTTCCAGACCATGAACCCAGATTCCACTGCTTACTTTCCCAGGGGACTTCATCAGCCTGAACAGGGATACAGGTTCTCTGTGGATTCCCTGCTTCTGGCCGCCTTTGCTTCGCCTGCTTCAAATACCAGAGTAGCTGACCTGGGATGCGGGTGCGGGGTAGTTGGCCTGGGCCTGCTTTTGCAGAATAAAGGTCTGGATATCCAGGTCACAGGACTGGATGTAGATCCAGTCATGATAAAATGCGCCAGGCACAACGCCCGCCTTCTGGGAATGCAGGACAAATTTCAGGCAGTAGAAGCCCATGTGGCTCAGGTGGACAATAAGTCCTTCAGCCCTGAAAGCTTTGACATGGTGATCATGAACCCGCCCTACCGGCCTATCAATTCCGGAAGGGTCCCTGATGAGCCTTCCAGACAGAAGGCCCTGTTCTGCTCCCGGGAAACCCTGGGGCATTTTCTCAGGGCAGCCTCTTTTCTGCTGAAAAACAGGGCAGTTTTAAACATTGTCTTTGGAGCGGAAAGGCTGGCAGAACTTATTGAGCACATGAAGGAGCACAATATAACTTTGGTGAAAATCCTGCCTGTGCATGGAAGGAGGCAAAAGCCTGCCCGGCTGGTTCTGGTGCAGGGCAGAAAAAACACCGGTCCAGGCACGACCCTTTTGCCTGGCCTGGTCCTTTATGATCATCTGAACCGGCTTACCCCTCAGGCCTTGCAGTTCTGTCCCTGCCTTGGCTGCAACCGGGTTTGAGGTTTAACCCCTGCACAGGTCAGCCGGCAGGATCCAGAAATTCCTTAGGGTTTTGCTGTGAAATACTTCCAGGTTCAGCAGACAATGTCCGGACAGGACCGGCTGCTTCCGGACAGGGCATCCTGATAGATGGAAGCCGCCCGGACAAAATTCTGGGCCCAGTTTTCTGCCCCCAGGGCATGGATATGAGTGTAGCCGGCCAGGACGTTTCTGAAGCTGATTCCGTCAAGTCCATGGTCAATCCCCACCCCTCTGTCCAGTTGGAAACAGAAATTCAGTCCTTCCGGGAGTTCAAGGCATCTGGAATAGTGAAATTCATGTCCAAAAATAACATCCCCCACAGGGAAAAAAGGGTTTTTGCGGACAACCCTGGCCTGGACATAGCCATGCCCCTGGGGTCTGGGATAGAGCCTGGTACGCACCGGAAGGATGCCGGCCATGGCAAAACAGCGGTCTTCATATTCCAGGCTCTGGGCCAGGTACATGAACCCTCCGCATTCAGCGTAAACAGGCATGCCCATTTCAGCCAGCCGGAAGAGCTTTTCCTTGAGCAGAATATTCTCATCCAGAGCCCTGGCCATGGTTTCCGGGAAGCCGCCGCCAAGATACAAACCGTGTATTTCCGGCCACTTTTGGCGACTGATAAGACTAAGGTCCACCAGCTCTGCACCGCTGCGTTTCAGGGCTTCCAGATTTTCCAGGTAATAGAACCAGAGCGCTTTATCCCGGATGACACCAATGGTCGGTCTGGTGTTGACAACAGCTGCCGGGGCCCTGAATACCTGAGAATGACTGTCCTTGGAATCAGGAGCGCTGCGGGCTGTTTCAAGGATGCGGCTTAGGTCTGCATTCTCAGAAACATGCCTGCAGATCACCTGGAAAATATCCTGTTCCCGGTGAAAATCATCATCTGAGACCAGGCCCATATGCCGCTCAGGAATGGGGTTTTGCTTTAATCTGGGCAGGGCGCCCAGAACCGGCACATCAGTATACTTTTCCACAGCCTGGCGGGTGATGGTCCTGTGTCTGGAACCGGCAGTCTGATTGAGGATAACTCCGGCCAGATTAAGATCCTTTTCAAACATCCTGCATCCCATGACCAGGGCCGCAGCTGTCCGGGTCACCTTGGTGCAGTCCATGACCAGAACCACAGGGCACTTGAGCATTCTGGACAGTTCAGCTGTGGAAAAGGACCCCTCAAGATCCTTGCCGTCAAACAGGCCGCGGTTGCCCTCAATTACGGCCAGTTCATAGTCATGGGCAAAGGACCAGAAAAGCGATTTAACCTTTGATGAAGAAAACAGAAAAGGGTCCAGATTGGTGGCGCTGCTGCCGGCTGCCGCTGACAGCCATCTGGCGTCAATATAATCTGGGCCCTTCTTGAATGGCTTGATTTTGATCCCCCTGTCGGAAAACAGGCGGCACAGAGCAAGAGAAACTATGGTCTTTCCTGACCCGCCTTTAAGCCCGGCCAGGATGAGTCTGGGAAATGTCAGTAAGTTGTTCTTTGGCACATGGACATTTTATGAAAAACCGGTAAAATGTCTATCCTTCTTCTGTCTTGCCGCTGTCTTTCATACCATACATGGTGGTACTGCCGCTGGACCAGAAAACCAGTTTGCCTTCCTGAACCAGAGAAGTTAAAAGCTTTTTGACTTCTCTGGACTTCATATCCGGGAAAAGTTTGGTAAAATCATTGAAATAAAATTTGGTCTTGGTCTTGGATTTGGATTCCAGAAAATCAATGATTTCCTGTTTTGCTGCTTCTTGATCCATATTCACCATCCTTTGTTTGAGGCGCCGCCAAAGGGCGGCGCCATGGTCTGATTTAGTGATTCTATCAACTAAAACTTGAAGTTGGTTGTCTGTCTCCAGGTATAATATGCTGGATCGCGGAAATCATCAATGAGATGATGAGTGAATTCAAGATCACAGGCTTCAAAGAATCTTTCCCATCCAATACGCTCGGCCCAGTCGCCTACGCGCTCATACTTGCGGGCTCCTTTGGCATAAGCGTCCACAATTTTGCGGATAGTCTTGGCCAGAGTGGGCCACCTGGGAGTCTCATTGGGAATAAATGCTACTACAACCTTGGAGAACTTGGGCTCGGTGATCCGGTTGGAAACCTTTCCACCCGCCATGATGACCAGTCCGTCACCTTCAGCATCAGCCAGAGGCAGGGCCGGGCACATGGTGTAACAGTTACCGCAGAACATGCAGCGCTCATTCTTGATGGCCACTGTTTTCACGGTTTTCTTTTCACCGGTCTTGGGATCATCAATCTCGGCTTTGGAAGGCCTGATGGCTGCTGTGGGGCAGGCGGCAACGGCCAGAGGGATCTCGCACAGATTCTCAACTTCCTTGTGGTCAATAATGGGCGGTTTGCGGTGATATCCCAGAATGGCGATGTCTGAGCAGTGTACAGCGCCGCACATGTTCAGACAGCAGGCCATGGAAATCCTCAGCTGGGCAGGAAGCCTCATCTGCTGAAATTCCTCAAACAGCTCGTCCAGAACCACCTTGACGGTTCCGGAAGCATCAGTGGCCGGGGTATGGCAGTGCACCCAGCCCTGAGTATGGACTATATTGGTGACACCAGCACCGGTTCCGCCGATGGGGAACTTGTAGCTGCCCCCGGTATGTTTCCGGGAGGCCAGGTCTTCTTTCAGGGGACCGACTTTGTCTTTGCTGTCCACCATGAACTCAATATTGTTTCTGGTGGTGAAGCGCAGATAGCCGTCGCAGTGCTTGTCGGCAATGTCCAGGGCTTCCCTGATGGTCTCTACACTCATGAGGCGGGGTGAACCAGCACGGACGGTGTATACTTCATCTCCGCTCTCAGCCTTGTGCATCAGCACGCCGGGTTCAATAATTTCATGCCACAGCCATTTGCCTTTGTTATTCTTGATAACCGGAGGCAAAAACTCTGCATAATGCCTGGGGCCGATATCGGAAATCCTGTTTTCCATCGGCTTGTCTGGATTGTAACCGGATGATATAAAAGCCATTTCTTACCTCCCTTATTTCTGGTGACGTGATCTGTAATCATCAATGTCGCGCTCAAAACCGCCGGGCACTTCTTCTTCTTTCCAGAAGATGTAAGGATTGTGCCTTGGTTCCTGAACATGCTGGGGCATAGGCTTGATTCCAGTGACTTCAAGAAGCTTCTGAAAGCCCATTCTCTTCATGGTTTCGCCCAGACGTTCACGGTTTTTGCCTTCTTCCATCCACCAGTCCCAAATATTTTCAATGATTTCCTTGATTTCATCATAGGGATCTTCTGCCTTGATAAAGGGTACCAGCAGTGAACCCATCTGAGCGCCGTCAAGTATGGGGGCTTTAGCGCCGCAGAGGATGGACAGGCCGCGGTCATTGCCTATGCGCAGAGCCCTGGGCATGACATTGATGCAGTGCATGCAGCGTGTACATTCTTTATCATTGATCTTGAGCTTGCCGTCTTCCATCCACATGCATTCTGTGGGGCAGAGGCCGATGACTTCCTTCTGGATGTCAAACGGACCCCAGTCTTTGCCGGCATGCGCACCGCCGTTGGGAGGAATTTCTCCGCCCACATATGCGGCCACGGCTTCCTGATCAATGCGGATCTCGTCGCGCCAGGTGCCGATAAAAGACATATCTGAACGGGCTATGGAAGCAACACAGCCATTGGGACAGCCGTCAAACTTGAACTTAAACTTGTAGGGGAAAGCAGGCCTGTGCAGCTCATCCTGATATTCCATGGTCAGCTGATAGCAGAGCTCCTGAGTGTCGTAGCAGGCCCACTCACACCGGGACCCGCCCAGACAGGCAGCAGGTGTACGCAGGTTTGAACCGGAGCCGCCCAGATCAGTATTGAACTTGTGGGTCAGTTCATAATAAATTTCTTCCAGCTGCTCTGTTCTTGTACCAAGAAAAACAATATCTCCTGTGGAGCCGTGCATATTGGTCAGACCACTGCCGCGGAAATCCCAGAGGTCACAGAGCTGACGCAGAAACTCGGTCTTGTAGTACTTTCCTGCGGGCTGATTGACACGCATGGTATGAAAATGAGCCACGCCCGGGAACATTTCCGGCTGATCGCAATATCTTCCGATAACGCCGCCACCGTAGCCGAAAACACCTACAATTCCGCCATGCTTCCAGTGTACTTCCTTTTCCTTGTAGGAAAGCTCAAGCACTCCCAGCAAAT
>CAZHCY010000145.1:0-6663 GCA_964531185.1 uncultured Desulfovibrionales bacterium
GGAAGGCTCCCGGGTCATGAACCTGAGAATCTCAGATTCTTTTTCCAGGCTCAGATCTGAGACCAGAAGCTGGTATTCAAGATAGGGATAGAGGGGATAGTCTTCAAGTTCCGGCAGAAGAGCCCTGAATTCATCTTTGCGCCCGTTTTCAAGGTGTTTTTCCGCCTTTAGAAACAGTTCCCGCTGGATGTTTTCCCGGGCGTCTGCAGGATTAACACTCAGCAGGGCGGTTATGATAAGAATAATTATCAGACAGGCTGATTTTCCGGACATGCAAAAACTCCTGAAAGGGGAAAGGCCCCTGGTACCTGTTTTCCCTGATGCAGGGCAATGAAAAACAAGCTTGGGCAGAGCACAGGCGCTGGGGTGCCCTGCTTTCCTTAAAAAGGACTGAACTGTTACCAAAGGGATAATGCCTGTTTTGCAGTCAATCTGTCTGACCTTGTACGGCCTGCAGGGTAAAATCAACCACTTTTTCCACACACTGGTCCAGATTGCACTGGTTGGTTTTCAGGATCAGATCCGGGTTTTCAGGTTCCTCATACGGAGCTGAAATGCCGGTGTAATTTTTGATTTTGCCCTGTCTGGCCATTTTGTAAAGTCCCTTGACATCGCGCTCTTCGCAGATTTCCAGGGGACAGCTGACATAAATTTCATAAAATCGGCTGCAGTTGATGATCTGTCTGACCTTTTGTCTGTCCTGCCTGAGGGGGGAAATAAAAGCGCTCATGCAGATGATGCCCGCATCCAGAAACAGTTTGACCATTTCGGCAATGCGCCTGAGGTTTTCAGCTCTGCCTTCCGGTGAAAAGCTGAGATCACTGCAAAGCCCGTGGCGGACATTGTCTCCGTCAAATACATAGGTCAGTCTGCCCATGGCATGCAGTCTTTCTTCAGCTGCGTGAGCAATGGTTGATTTGCCGGAACCGGACAGGCCGGTGAACCACAGGATCATGCTTTTCTGCTCCAGGAGCTGTTCGCGCAGCTGACGGTTGATATTGCCCCGGTAAGGCACAGTGTTCGGGCATGCCATGGTCATTGCCCCTGATGCAGTTTATGCCAGTTCCAGGCGGTCCTGACAATGGTTTCCAGATCAGGGAATTCAGGCCTCCAGCCCAAAATTTCCCGGGCCTGTTCTGCTTCGGCCACCAGGGCCGGCGGATCCCCGGGTCTTCTGGCCGAGATGCGGGCCGGCACAGAAAGGCTGCTGATTCTTTCCACGGCCTTGACAACTTCCAGAACGCTGTGCCCCTGTCCTGTGCCCAGATTGAAGGAGTGACTCTGTTTTGTTTTTTCCAGGTGCTCCAGGGCCAGGATATGAGCCCGGGACAGGTCAGTGACGTGAATATAGTCCCGGACTGCTGTGCCGTCATGAGTGGGGTAGTCATGGCCGAAAATTTCCAGTTCCTTTCTCAGACCCATGGCCGACATTATGGTCAAAGGGATAAGATGAGTTTCCGGCTGATGATCTTCGCCGGTCTCCAGATCTGGATCAGCTCCTGCGGCATTGAAATAGCGCAGGCAGATATTTTTTATGCCATAGGCCTGGTCAAAATCTTTGAGAATCTGTTCAATGAACAGTTTGCTCCGGCCGTAGGGATTGATGGGAGCCTGGACATGGTCATCAGGCAGAGGGATGGTTTGGGGTTCTCCGTAAGTGGCGCAGGTGCTGGAAAAGACAATGGCTGAGCAGCCGTGTCTTTTCATGGCTTCCAGCAAAGTCAGGGTCCCGGCCACGTTGTTGCGGTAATACTTTGCCGGATCTGTGACTGATTCCCCCACATAGGCAAAGGCGGCAAAATGGATCACTGCTTCCGGCCTGTATTTTTCAAAGATCTGGTCCAGAAGTTCGGCATCACTGATGTCGCCTCTGATGAGAGGCCCCCAGCGCACCGCCCATTCATGGCCATAGACCAAGTTGTCCAGGCTGATGGGGGTAGAGCCCTGTTTTTGAAGCTCCTTGCAGGTATGACTCCCGATATACCCGGCACCGCCGGTTACCAGGATATTTTTGTAATTCATGCTTATTCCTTGATGTTTATCTGGATTTCTCCCGGAGCAAAACCCTTGAGCCCTGAAAGCATTCCCATGATGGAGCCGCGGATGATGCTGGACACAAAATGGTTCATACCCAGGGAGCGGCCGTTGATCATTATTTCCAGGGAAGACTGCAGGGCCTGGCAATCTTCTGGGGAAGCCCCCCCGGACAGTATCTGTCCGGCCAGCTCCCGGCATGACTCTCGTCCGCATTGTCCGCAGTCCAGCCCGGGCAGGATAAATCCTTTGTCCTGAACCAGGCGGGCTGCATCCTGGATGTTTTCCAGATGGAGCAGGCCTGGCACTGACACCTGGCCCCAGGTAGCCAGGGCCAGGTCGCGTCCCAGTTCATCCGCCTGGTCCGGGCTGTCAAGCACCAGGATTCTGGGCAGCCAGCCAAGACTCTTGCCCCCTTCCACCACAAGGATATCCCCGTTCATCAGGGGAAGAAGATCAGGAAGATATTTTTTCTCAGACCAGTAGAAAAAACTCTCGTTTTCAGTCAGCCCGGCCATGTCCCGGCTGAGCTGAGAGATACGGGAAGTGTCGGTGTCTGAGCGGTCAAAGCTGTGGTGTGAAAATTTGGCTGCGGACACTTCCAAGCCATTATTCTTTAATTGCTGGATAAGCTGCAGAACAAAAGTTGTCTTGCCGCTCTTTTTATAGCCAACCACTGCTGCTGCAATGTTCATGAATCCTCCGGGGCAACTGTTTCAGGATTGGACTGCAGGTAACGGTTTAGCCCTTTTTAAGGAAAGCAGGCCACCCAGGCGCCTGCTTCCGGCTTGATGCAGGAAACAGACTTAAAAATAAACAAGCGCTGGGAGAACCAGTCCCTGTGCCACATGCAAATGGCTAAACTGTTATGGCTGCAGGATTTTTTTACACTCCAGGAAGACAGACGGGTCAGTAAAGCCAGGGCTTGCAAACCCGGCTTATTGCTTTGTCGTTTCTGCCTGGAAACTGGGCAGGGCCATCTTTTCTGGTTTTTTCCCAGGCTCAGGGGATTGATGCGGCCTCAAATCCGGTTTTTCAGAATGGTTCATTTTGACATTCCTCAGATAATGGTCTATTGTTTAATGTTTATGTCAATTTTATAGTATGCAGGGAGTTCAGGTCAAATGCCCGGGCCTGGATAAAATCATTGTTCAGGCCCGGCTGAAATTTATAACTGTTTACTCCTGTCTTGAGTCTCTGTCCAGTATTCAGGTGCCGGGCCGGGAAATTTCACCCCCGGCGTGTTTTGAATTCCTGGTCAGGGACATGGACATTGAAACTAAACCCATTGTAACAGTTCAGGCTTTTTTTTTTTAAGGAAAGCAGGGGACAGGCACCTCAGCGTTTGTTTTGGGGTTGATGCAAGCGTTCCTTCCGGGCGCGCCCGGGTGGAGCATTATGCGTTTTTGACAGCCATGCCCGGGACAGTCCCCGAGCCACATGCAAACGGCTGAACTGTTATAACCCATCCAGGATTAAATGAGCAGAATCAACCGGATAAAAGGATTTTCAGATCTTTTTGCACCTGAGAGTACAGCGCATGTATACATGGAAGAGACAGCCAGGCAGGTCTTTTCCAGATACGGTTACCAGGAAATCAGGATTCCCATCATGGAGAAGACTGAGCTGTTTGCCAGATCCATTGGTCAGGAAACAGATGTGGTGCAGAAGGAGATGTATACCTTTGCCGACCGCAAAGGCAGAAGCATAACCCTGCGTCCAGAGGCCACGGCAGGAGTGGTCAGGGCCTATATAAACAGTTCCCTGGCTGGAGCCGGAATGGTCAGCAAGCTGTTCACCTTTGGTCCCATGTTCAGGTATGAGCGGCCTCAAAAAGGCAGGACCAGGCAGTTTCATCAGATCAATGCCGAGGTTCTGGGGGAGGAATCACCCTGGGCTGACGCAGAAGTGATAATTATGCTCATGACTTTTCTCAACAGCCTGGGTCTGAAGGAACTTGAAATTGAGCTCAATTCCCTGGGTTGTCCCAAGTGCAGGCCGGGTTTTCATGAGCAGCTGCAAAGGCATCTTGAAGGGCTTGATGCGTCAAAGCTTTGTACGGACTGTCAACGCAGAATCAATACCAATCCTTTACGGGTTCTGGACTGCAAGGTGCCCGGCTGCAGAAAGCTCATGAGCCAGGCGCCGGTGATTGTGGACAGCCTGTGTCATGAGTGCAGGGAACACTTTGAAAGGGTCAGGGCAGCTCTTGATCAGGCGGATATGAAATACAACCTTAATCCCAGTCTGGTCAGGGGCCTGGATTATTATCAAAGGACTACCTTTGAGATCGTGTCCAGACAGATAGGAGCCCAGAGTTCAGTGGCCGGCGGAGGCCGCTATGACGGGCTGATCAAGGCCCTGGGAGGGCCTGACGTGCCGGGGATAGGATTTGCCTGCGGCATGGAAAGGCTTGCTCTTCTGCTGCAGGGCATAAAACAGCTGCCTCTGGATTTTTATCTGGCTGTGCTGCATGAGCAGGCCATGGACAGAGCCCTGATTATGGCCCAGCGTCTCAGGGAAAGAGGATTTTCCGGGGATATGGGATTTCAAATCAGAAGCATTAAGTCATCTCTGCGCCAGGCCAATAAGATGGGAGTCAAGACCTGCCTGCTTCTGGGGCTTGACGAGCTGCACAAAAAAGAAGTTCTGGTCAAGGATATGGCCACAGGTGTCCAGCGGGCGGTGAGCCAGGATGATATTGAACAGGCCATCGGCCTGAATGTGAAGCCCAAGAACAACAATTACCTGAGGACGGAATAAATGGAGGAAAACAGACAAACCATGAAAATAAAATCATTAGGCTGGTGGGTCAAGACTCATTGCTGCAATGAATTGGGGCTGGAAAATGTGGGACAGCAGGTCTGCCTCATGGGCTGGGTGCAGTACAGAAGGGACCATGGGGGGCTGATTTTCATCGATCTCCGGGACAGGTTCGGTCTGACCCAGGTGGTTTTCACCCCGGATTCCAGTGCCCAGGCCCTGGAGGAGGCCCACGGTCTGCGTTCTGAATATGTAATAGCCATCAAGGGCTTGGTCAGGCAACGGCCTGAGGATATGGTTAATCCCAATCTGCATACCGGAGCCATTGAAGTGGCTGTAACCGAGTTTCGGCTTTTGAACCGGTCCAAAACTCCTCCCTTTATTATTGAAGACCGCATGGATGCAGCTGAAAATCTGCGCCTGAAATACAGATATCTGGATCTCAGACGGCCTTCCATGAGCTCCAATCTTGTGTTCAGAAGCGAGGCTGTGCACATTCTGCGCAATTATCTGCATGAGAACAGTTTTGTTGAAGTGGAAACACCGGTGCTGACCAAAAGCACTCCTGAAGGGGCCAGGGATTTTCTGGTGCCCAGCCGTCTGAATCAGGGTGAATTCTACGCTTTGCCCCAGTCTCCCCAGCTGTTCAAGCAGCTGCTAATGTGTTCCGGGATGGACAGATATTACCAGGTGGTCAAGTGCTTCCGGGACGAGGATCTGCGGGCTGACAGACAGCCTGAGTTTACTCAGGTGGACCTGGAGATGTCCTTTGTGGATGAGGAAGGAGTCATGTCCATTTCTGAAGGGCTCATGGCCCATCTGTTCAAGCAGCTCCTGGATGTGGATCTGGAAACCCCTTTTCCAAGAATAAGCCATGCCCAGGCCGTGGCTGACTATGGCCTGGACAAGCCGGATATCCGTTTTGATCTGAAGCTCAAGGATATTACCCGTCTGGTAAAGAACTCAGGGTTCAGGCTTTTTGCTGAAGCAGATAAGGTAAAGGCTGTGGCCGTACCCGGGGGAGGGGTGCTTTCCAGAAAAGAAATTGATGATTATACTGAATTTGTAAAGATATACGGCGCCAGGGGACTGGCCTGGATCAAGGTCAAGGAAGATGAGTGGCAGTCACCCATAGCCAAGTTTTTAAGTGCTGAAGAAAAAGAGGCCATCAGGGAGGCCATGGAACTTCAGCCCGGAGATATTGTTTTCTTTCAGGCCGGTGCCCAGGATATGGTCAATACCGCTCTGGGCTATCTGCGGATCAAGCTGGGACAGAGATTTGAACTTATCCCGGAGAATGGGTTTGCCCCCCTGTGGGTGACTGACTTTCCCCTGCTGGAATGGGATCCTGAGGAAAAGAGATGGGTGGCCAGGCATCATCCCTTTACAGCTCCCAAGGACGGACATTTTGAAAAATTGAAGGATGATCCCGGCCAGGTCCTGGCCAGGTCCTATGATCTGGTGCTGAACGGTCATGAGGTGGGCGGCGGATCAGTGCGCATCCATGATACTGAACAGCAGCAGGCCATGTTTCAGGCCCTGGGGATTGATGAACAGGAAGCTGAGGCCCAGTTTGGTTTTCTGCTTAAGGCCCTGGAATACGGGGCTCCTCCCCACGGCGGACTGGCCCTGGGTCTGGACAGGCTGATGATGCTCATGACCCGCTGCGAGTCCATCAGGGATGTCATTGCTTTTCCCAAGACCCAGAGGGCTTCCTGCCTCATGACCCAGGCTCCTTCAAAGGTTTCCGCGTCTCAGCTCAGGGATCTGGGGATCAAACTCAGGGAAAAGCCCGGGGAATCTTGATGAAGGGTAACAGTTTAGCCGTTTGCATGAGGCACGGGGACTGGCTCTCCCGTCACCCAC
>CAZHCY010000146.1:0-6663 GCA_964531185.1 uncultured Desulfovibrionales bacterium
AGTGGGTGACGGGGTGCCTGTCCCCTGCGCCCTTAAAAAGGGCTAAACTGTTACCCCAAGGCTTATTTTCTGGTTGATGTAAACAAAGACCTGGAAAAACAAGCTCTGGGAGAGCCAGTCCCCCTTACGGGCTGTATGCCTCCGGGCAGGAAGCCGTGCCTTATGCAAATGGCTGAACTGTTACGAAAATACAAGATTTTTGCCAGGCATTAGCGCATTTCTGAATTCAACTTAAACGCAAGCCCGGGAATTGGCAATACCAGGATAAACCCTGAATGGACCAGGGTATTTTAGTGCACCCGGAGGGTCCGAAGGTCGTTTCTTTGCTGAGCGAGGGCAGGATTAAAAAGGCATGAATGATTAGTGAAGCCAAAGATCGTGAAAAAAAGAACAATATTTTTCTTTTTTGCAACATAGGGCTAAATGCCGCATTTTTGTAACATACCAAAATAAGGAGAAATGAATGAAATCTTTTAAAAGCAATGATGTGCTCGGTACTGTCAACCGGGGCAATATCGCAGAATCAGGGCTGTGTACCCTGTGCCGGGCAGACTGCATGGGAAAATGTGAAACCTGGATGTCCAGCCTGAGGGGCAGGGAGCTTCTCTATCCCAGAGATTACGGACTGGTAACCGCTGGCAGCGACAACATCACCCATGTGGGGGTATCCTATAATTCCCTGAGAATACAAGGTTATAATTACGGTTCCAGGGGCCTGTGTTCTGAAAACGGCAATGATCCTGACCATTGTACCTTTCCAGCAGTGGATGTTCAGACCTCTTTTGGAAAGAAGAAACAGGTAAAAGCCAGACTGCCCATTATGACCGGGGCTCTTGGCTCCACCAAAATTGCCCAGACTTACTGGGATTCCTTTGCAGCCGGCTGCTCACTGGTGGGAGTGCCCATAGTCATTGGTGAAAATGTGGTAGGTGTGGACCGCAATGCAGAGCTTAAAAACGGACGCATCCTGTCAGCGCCGGAACTGGACAGACGAATAGATCTTTATCAGCGTTATTTTGACGGATACGGTGCGGTTATAGTTCAGCTTAATGTTGAGGATTCCAGAAACAGGGTAGGTGAATATCTGGCTGAAAAATATGGAGACCAGATCATCATCGAGCTTAAATGGGGGCAGGGGGCCAAGGATATCGGCGGTGAGATCGAGGTTTTCAGCCTGGAACAGGCTGTTTTTCTCAAGCAGCGCGGATACATTGTTGATCCTGATCCTGAACTGCCTGAAGTTCAGGAAGCATTCAGGAAGGGAGCCATTAAATCTTTTGCCCGGCACAGCAGACTGGGATTCACTAATTTATCCGGATTTGAACAGGTCAGGGACGATTTTCAGTACACTGTTCAATATCTCAGAAAGCTGGGTTTTGCCGGAGTAACCCTGAAAACCGGGGCTTACGGGATGGAAGCCCTGGCCATGGCCCTGAAGCTGGCGGCTGAAAATGATATTGATCTGTTGACCATTGACGGTGCAGGAGGCGGTACAGGCATGAGCCCCTGGAATATGATGGAGGCCTGGGGAGTTCCATCCATCCTGCTGCATTCCAAGGCTTATGAATACGCGTCTCTGCTCAGGGATAAAGGTGAAAACCCTCCGGATCTGTCTTTTGCCGGCGGATTTGCCACGGAAGACCATATCTTCAAGGCCCTGGCCCTGGGCGCGCCCTATTCCAAAATAGTCTGCATGGGCCGGGCAGTGATGATTCCAGGGTTTCTGGGCTCCAATATCCAGGGAGTTCTCCAGCCGGAAAACAAAAATAAAATCGGGGGTAACTGGGATACAATGCCCAAAAGCGTCAGCAGTCTTGGAGCTGATGCAGAAGCAATCTTTGCCGGATACCATGACCTGCAGAAAAAAGTCGGGACTGAGGCAATGACAGATATCCCTTATGGTGCTGTTGCTTTCTGGACCATGGCTGACAAACTTAAAGCAGGACTGCAGCAGTTTCTGGCCGGAACCAGGAAATTTTCTTTAAAGGAAATCAGCAGAGAGGACCTGGGGGCAGCCAACCGGGAAACCGAAAAAGAAACCGGCATCCCGTTTATTACTGATGCCTTTGACGACAGGGCCAGAAAAATACTGGTCTCGTGACAGCCTCTGGGCTGTCCAGAGTTATCATTCTTGACTTCTTGAGGCTGCATAAAACAAAAAATGCCCGGCTGCTGCATTGTGTGCAGCCGGGTATAATCAGTCTGTAACAGTTTAGCTGTTAGCGTGAGGCACGGAAACTTTCCCCGGCTTGGGGACTGTCCCCATTCTGGTTGTCAAAAACGCGTAATGCCCTCCGGGTGGGACGCTTGCATCAACCCGGAAAAAGCGCCGGGATGTCTTGCTTTCCTTAAAAAGGGCTAAACTGTTTCCAGGTCTTTACTTCCAGAGTTCAGGGTCAGTATTGGCCAGCACATAATTTTCCGAGCAGGTAATGATATTTTCAGTATTTACAAAGCGAATGGAAATATAAACATCCACATCATACCTGTTGTACTGGCCAATGGCATAAGTACCCACCACAAAACCCTGGACCTGGTGCTTTTCTCCAATTTCCCTTAAATTTCTGGACAGAATGAACTCGCCTTCCTTTTGACTGACAAAGATGTCGCTCTGACTCATTTTCACCTCCCGCACCTTAATCTGGTGCTGGGCCAGGCGGGAGGCGATGAGTTCCGAAGACATGCGGCCCAGGGTGGATGATTTGCCCATCTGGTCAATATCCACCAGACTGGTGACAATGATGGGTTTGTTCTGGTCTATGGGCAGCTGGCAATTCTTCAGCAGATTGTCTGCTGCCTGTTCATGGGCCAGGGTGAACTGGTCAGCATTGCCTGGGGGTTCCGGTCCTGTCCGGGTATTCAAGTTTTTCTGCTCAGTGCAGGACAGGCTGGCAAGGGCCACTAACAGAATCAGGGTTATGACTAAAGGCTGTAGATGCTTCATGGCTGCCTCAGTTGCTTCCGGTCATTTGATAAGTCTTTACTGGAACAGATTTTTTCACCAGGTAGTTGTCAATTTCAGCGTCCTTGAAATACAGAGTTCTGGTGATGGTGCCCACGATCTTTCCCTTATAATGAAGGTCATTGCTGACTATGAGTTCGTTATGTTCCTGGCGGTTGTATTTGTTGTACTGATCTGTTCTGAAGCCGGTATTCACAGGAAATGAAGAATGATGAACCACCTGGGTCCGGAAATCAAGCTTAAGATAGCAGTCTTCATCAGGGCACAGGGAAAAGCATTTTTCAGTGAGTTTGCTTTTCAGGTATTCCCGGTAGGCTTTTTCAAAGCTGGATTCAGCAGCCGGGGATATATAGATCTGATAGCAATAATCCTGATCTTCAGTCAGATATTCAATCTCATTGGCCACTTCACCGGCTGTTCTTTCCCAGTGATAAAGGGACTGGATCATTTTCTGTTCTGAAAAAAAATAATTAGTGGGTTTGGGAGCTTCTGTGTACGGCTTTTCACAGCCTGTGGACATGACAGCACCAAGAAGCAGGAAAAAAAGCATCAGCCTGGACATGGCTTCCCCCTTTTTTTGAAGAATTATGACGGTTCTGGAATATGTTCAACAGTAACAGTTCAGCCATTTGCATGAGGCACGGCTTCCTGCCCGGAGGCATACAGCCCGGAGGGGGACTGGCTCTCCAGCCCCTGTTTTTCCAAGTCTGTGTTTACATAAATAAAAAACAGGCGCCGGGGTGCCCTGCTTTCCTTAAAAAAGGCTAAACTGTTACCACCCGGGAAAGTGTTCCTTGAGGACCCTTTTAATGTCTTCCTGACTGACCGGTTTGGGCAGGTAATCATCCATGCCGGATGCCAGAAACTGTTCTTTGTCTCCTGGAAGTGTATGAGCTGTAACTGCGATTATGGGAATATCTTTTTCCTGCAAACCTGATCGGCGAATGACCCTGGTGGCTTCCAGGCCGGTCATGACAGGCATCTGAATGTCCATCAAAATACAGTCTGGATGGTATTCTTTCCATAGCTGCACTGCTTCCTGGCCGTTTTTGGCCAGGATAACGGAATTTCCCTGCTTCTGCAGAATACGTTCGATAAAAACCTGATTAAGGGGATCATCTTCAGCCAGCAGAATTTTTAAGCCGTGTTCTCTTGTGGGAGATGACTGGACCAGGCAAGCTGCTTTATGAGCGCCTGCTTTGAGCTGTTGAAAAGGAATGCTCACATAGATGCAGGTTCCTGACCCAGGCTGATTATTTACGGCAATGCTGCCCTGCATTATATCCACCAGCCTGCGGACTATGGCCAGCCCCAGACCGGCCCCCTGATACTTGCGGCTCATGGAGCCGTCAGCCTGGACAAAAGGTTGAAACAATCTTTTTAATTGACTGTCTTCAATTCCTGTCCCAGTATCCTGGACCATGAACAGAATGCGTTGTCCATTGAGCAGAGGGAACGCCTCAAGTGCCACCTGGCCCTGTTCAGTATATTTTATGGCATTGCCCACCAGATTGAAAAGGATCTGGTTCAGTCTGGTGGAATCGCCAAGCACTGTATCCGGAACAGCAGGATCCACCCGGCAGATAAAATCAAGATCCTTTTCTCTGGCTGAAATTTTGAATAAATCGCAAACAGCCTCGCAAACGTGCCTGATGGAAAATTCATTTTCATGTATGATTCCTTGACCGGCATCAAGGCTGGACAGCTCCAGAATATTTGAAAGCAGGTCAGTTAATCTCTTGCCGGAAGACATGCCCAGATTCAGAAGTTCCTGCTGATCCTCGGTAACATTGGCGGCTTTCAGAAGCTGCATCATGCCCATGATGCCGTTCAAAGGGGTACGCAGCTCATGGCTCATGTTGGCCAGGAATTCAGACTTGGCCTTGCTGGCTTCTTCAGCATGCTTTCTGGCCAGAATCAGAGCTTCCTGGGTGTTTTTATATCTGGAAATATCCCTGACCCATTCCACAAAAAGTTCCACCCGGCCCTGGTCATCCAGGACCGGGATAATGCGCAGTTCCACCCATTCCCCCTCAGACAGCTGAACTTCTTCGCAAACTGCCTGCCTGTTTTCCAGAACTGTAAGGGCTCTGCAGTCCGGACAGGGGCGGTCATACCCCCGGTAGGTCTGATAACATTTGCTGTTCAGAATCCTTTTTTCTTCCGGAACAGCGGCAAATCCATTCCAATTGCTGTAAAGAATGTTCATTTCCGGATCATGAATGGAGATCATGTCCGGTATCAAAGCCAGAATTTTCTGAAATCGCTCCTCATTGCTTTGCAGGGCCTGTTCCGCCATTTTTCGGTCTGTAATATCCCTGGCATTAACAATGACCCCTTGCACTTCTCCCTTATGGCTGAAATAGGGGTAGTAGACCATGGACCTGAAAACCTTACCTTTGCCTGGGGTCTCGAACCAGTCCTGATAACGGACCTCTTCTCCGCTCAGGCAGAGGTCCAGCCTGGGTTTGACCTGGTTTAGAAAAACATCTCTGCCCAGCAGTTCTTCTACGCTTCGGCCCACAATATCATGTCTGGTTTTTTTGGCGTAAGCGTCAAGGAAGGCCTGATTCACGGTCTGGTATATATAGTTGCGGTCCACCAGGGACATGGGATCCTTGATGGTGGAAAGAATCACTTCGTACAGCCGGAGATTGTCCAGGTGGTTCTGCCGTTCTTTTTCACGCTGGATGTTGAACAGGGCAAAAGATATATCTCCGGTCAGTTCCAGAAAAAGGTCTTGTTCTTCAGGATCATGGGCCATGTACTCGGGAATGGATACTGAGAGCAGGCCAAAGAAAAAACCCTGGTATTCAAGCCGTCCTGAAAGGGCGGCCCTGCCTTCGTAGGAATCCTTGAGGGGACATATCCTGCACTGACTGCAGGGATCTGCAAGGACTACCAGCTGCTCCCGGTTCAGGATCCGCTGTTTGCATTCCAGCATACCCTGGTTTTGAAGATGCTGGTCCAGAATTTGAGCCTTTTGATCAAGTCCGGCCTGGTAAAAGGCTTTATGATTTCCGTCAAGATCCAGAAGGGCAATCCAGGCATTGTGGTAACCCCTGGCTTCCACCAGGGTAAGACATGATTTTTCCAGCAGCCTGGACTGGTCCTTTTCCAGGGTAATGAGTTTGTTGATATTGCGGATGGCCCGCAGAACCCGGCTTAAATGGCTGACCTTGGCTTCATGTTTTTTGCGGTGGGTTATATCTATATGGGTTCCGGTCATGCGCAGAGGCCTGCCGTCCTCAGTCCATTCAGTGACCTTGCCTCTGTCATGGACCCAGATCCAGTGCCCCTGCTTGTGCCGCATGCGGCATTCAATATCGTAGCTGTCTGCCTTTCCATTAAAGTGAGCCTGAAGTTTTTCCTCAGATTTCTGAAGATCATCAGGATGGGCCATACCCATCCAGGTTTTAATGGATACAGGTTCCAGCTCATGGAGTTGATATCCGGCTATCCCAGACCAGCGCTCATTGAACACGGTTTCCCCGGTCTGGACCTTCCAGTCCCATAGCCCCG
Source organism: uncultured Desulfovibrionales bacterium (assembly GCA_964531185.1). Classification (GTDB taxonomy): domain Bacteria; phylum Desulfobacterota; class Desulfovibrionia; order Desulfovibrionales; family Desulfonatronovibrionaceae; genus CAZHCY01. The sequence continues at coordinate 6,485 of CAZHCY010000146.1, forward strand.
TCCCGGTCCCTTCCAGAACCAGCTGAAGTCCGCGGCGCTCCTTTTTAAGTTCGGAATTTTCCCGACTGGCAGGGAGTAAAGAAGGAACGTTCAAACTATTTACATGTAATGGTCCTTCCGGGTCCAGGATTTTGTTTGAACAGTCCGGTCGTGATGAAAACCACCAGCTCGTTCTACGA
>CAZHCY010000147.1:0-6629 GCA_964531185.1 uncultured Desulfovibrionales bacterium
CTGACGGAATAATTTTTCTGGAAACTTCAGAAGATCCAGATCTTGATTTTATCTGGCACTTTTACAATTCAGACGGTTCCCGGGCTGAAATGTGCGGCAATGGTTCACGTTGCGCTGCCCTGTTTGCCTGGCATATGGGCATGGCCTCCACCAGCCTGGTTTTCGGCACAGACGCGGGTCCGGTCCGGGCGGTGATTCAGGGGCCTGATCAAGTCAAGGTGCAGCTGACCACTCCCCGGGACATGCAATGGGATATTGTGCTCAATCTTGATGACCAGCAGAGGATCACTGTCCATAAGGTCAATACCGGGGTCCCGCATGCTGTGGTAATGTGTCAGGATCTCAGCAGTACAGATGTCACTGCCTTGGGCAGGATCCTTAGAAATCATGAATATTTTGCCCCGCATGGAGCCAATGTGAATTTTGTGCAGGTGATCAACTCCGGACGCATTGACCTCAGGACCTATGAACGGGGAGTGGAGGATGAAACCTATGCCTGCGGCACAGGGGCTGCTGCTTCTGTGGTAACCGGCATAAACCTTGGGCTTCTTGACCATTCAGTGCAGGTGGTTACTTCAGGAGGTGAAAGACTGGTTATAGATTATTCAGGGAAGGATGTTTTTCTGAGCGGACAGGCCTGCTTTATTTATAAAGGAGAACTCAGCAGGGATTTCATCCCCACATTATAATGATAGATTATTGGTAACAGTTCAGCCATTTGCATGTGCCACAGGGACTGGCTCTCCCTGCACTTGCTTTTTTCAGGTCTGTTTCTTACACCAACCTGAAAACAAGGGCCGGGGTGACTGTCCCCAGCTTTCAAAAGGGCTAACCTGTTACGATTATTGAAGGTTCTGTTGCCGGCCAGGCCGTGCAAAGGCAGTTTCTGCCTGTCCCTGGCTTTGCCTGCAATGGCTTAACAGATACTGAAAAACATGTATAAGGAGGAAGTCCGGATGCAGTTCAAAGGCGCTTTTACAGCTCTGGTTACCCCGTTTAAAAACAACAAAGTTGATGAAGAAGCTTATCGCAGCCTCATTGAATGGCAGCTTGAACAAGGTATTGACGGCGTAGTTCCCTGTGGAACCACAGGTGAATCAGCTACTCTTTCCCATGAAGAACACAAGCAGGTCATTGCTATTTGCGTGGATCAGGTCAAAGGCAGGGTGCCGGTAATAGCTGGAGCAGGCTCCAACTGCACCAGCGAAGCCATGGAACTGACCAGATATGCCAAAGAGGCAGGTGCAGATGCTGCTTTGCTCATTACCCCCTACTACAACAAACCCACTCCCAATGGTGTGGTGGAACATTTCAAGGCCATTGCTTCCCATGTGTCCATTCCTTTTTTTATTTATAATGTGCCTGGCAGAACATCCCTGAATGTGCTGCCGGATACAGTGGCCAGGATTTTCAAAGAAATTCCCGAAGCCATAGGCATCAAGGAAGCCACCGGAAACCTGAAGCAGGTGTCCGAGGTGGTGGAAGAGTGCGGCCCAGATTTTATTGTCCTGTCCGGAGATGATTTCACAGTCCTGCCCCTTATGTCAGTGGGCGGGCACGGAGTAATCTCCGTGGTATCCAATATTGTTCCGGCCATGATGCATTCTTTGTGCAGGGCATATTCAGAAGAAAAAACTGATGAAGCCAGAAAATGGCATTTTGAAATGGCTCCTTTGTGCAGGGCCATGTTCTTTGAGACCAACCCCATACCAGTCAAAACTTCTCTTGCTCTTATGAACAGAATCAAGCCTGAGTTCAGGCTTCCTCTGGTCCCCATGCTTCCGGAAAATGAACAGAAACTGAAAACTGTCCTCTCTTCCAAGGGCTTGATATAGGAGAAAACTTTATGAGCGCAGATATTAAAGAGATCAGGAAAAAAGCCAGGGAAAGACTCAAGGGATATTGCCGGGTCTGTCCGGTCTGTGACGGAAGGGCCTGTGCCGGAGAAGTCCCGGGCATGGGCGGAACCGGAACCGGCATGGCTTTCAAGGCCAATCTTGATGCCCTGGCTGAGTGGCAGTTCAGGCTCAGGGCTGTACATGAGGTCAAAGTTCCGGATCTGAGCCTGGATCTGTGGGGGAGTAACCTGGAGCTGCCTTTGCTGGCCGCGCCCATGACCGGCGTATCCTATAATATGGGCGGCGACATGAGTGAACAGGAGTTTATTTCCTGCATAGCCCGGGGTTCGGTTATGGCCGGATCCGTGGCCATGACCGGGGATGGTGCTGATCCGGCCATGTATGACAGCGGTATAAAAGCCATTGAAGAAAACAATGGCCGGGGGATAGCCATTATCAAACCCAGATCCCAGGAAGAAATCATCTCCAGGATCAGAACAGCTGAAAAGGCCGGGGCACTGGCCGTGGGAGTGGATATTGACGGAGCAGGGCTTTTGACCATGGCCCTCAAAGGACAGGCAGTCAGTCCCAAAAGCAGGGAGGAACTCAAGGAACTTGTGGATTCAACTTCCCTGCCTTTTGTTCTGAAAGGAGTAATGACCCAGGAAGATGCCCTGAGCGCCATGCAGGCCGGTGTCTCGGCCATTGTTGTTTCCAATCACGGCGGAAGAGTTCTGGACGGTACTCCCGGCGTGGCCCGCGTGCTGCCGGAGATAGCGGATCTGGTCAAGGGCAGAATGCTGATCATGGCTGACGGCGGAGTGAGGTCCGGGGGAGACGTACTCAAGCTGCTGGCTTTGGGGGCGGATCTGGTTCTTGTGGGACGCCCCCTGGTGGTGGGAGCCTTTGGAGGCGATGATCAGGGTGTGGCCCTGGTGATGCAAACCATGAAAAATGAACTGATCCAGGCCATGCTCCTTACAGGGGCCTCCAGTGTTGCCTGTGTACAGCCGGATATTCTTCAATCTACCTGAATCTGTCCCTGAAAGACCAGTTTCAGACTATGCACAGGTAAATGTCAACCAGGGGGTCTGAAAAGGGCACTTTGTAACTGACCAGCCATTTGTCTGAGCCCGGCAGCTGCATCGAATTTTCCAGACATGTTCAGCGGATTAATTCTGCCGGGCTTTATTCCAGTAAAAAATCATCGTAGCCATTCAGGGGATCTAAATGGCGATTGCTCGGGTCCCTGGTATGGGAACTGTCCCCCGGCTTTGTACTAACTGAATTGGTGCACTGATCTCTTGCGCCGGCAAAGTTTTAATTAGCTGCATCAAGTGGCTTTCAGGGACTGTCCCCATGCCGGTTTCCGCGCCCCCTGAATGGTTACAAATCATCCATCCTCCAGGAGCAGAACCTGGTCTTTGCCGTCTCTTTCCAGGGTCAGGACATCTACTTTTTCAGACAAAGAAGTGTTTACTTTTTTGCCCACAAAGTCGGCATGGATGGGCAGTTCCCTGTGCCCGCGGTCAATGAGCACCAGAAGTTTGATGCTGTCGGGTCTTCCGAAATCCAGAATGGCTTCCAGTGCGCTTCTGATGGTCCTGCCGGTGAAAAGCACGTCATCTATCAGAATAATATTTTTATCAGTCACTGAAAATAAGATTTCAGTGCTGTTGATCACTGGAGCGGATGTTAAATTGGTCCAGTCATCCCGGTAAAGATTGATGTCCAGCTTGCCCAGCCTGACCCGGGATCCGGTCCTTTTAGTTATGAGTTCTGCAATCCTGGCAGCCAGATCTACGCCCCTGCGCTGAATTCCTATGAGGGCAAGACGGTCAATGTCCGGAATGCATTCCAGGATTTCAAAGGTCATCCTTTCCAGTGATTTGTTGATTTCTTCCCTGGTTAACAGAGTCCTGGTTTTCATTGACTTCTCCTTTACATATCAATCTGCAGAAAGTAGTCTGGTCATCAAATAATTGCAAGCCCTGATTATTTATCAGGTATGTTTATTGTCCTGAAATGTTTATCATGCAAGGCTTTCTAATGGAAAAGAAACTTAAATTCAAAATCAGAGGTATGACCTGTGCAGCTTGCGCAGCCAGAGTTGAAAGGGCGGTGTCCTGGATGCCGGAAGTCAGTGAAGCCAGTGTGAATCAGGCCACTGAAGTTCTGCAGGTTACAGCTTCAGCTGATCTGAACATTGATGAACTTTTGGAAACAGTTAAAAAATCCGGTTATGAGGCCCTTCCCATGGAAGATGAGGCCGGAGATATCAAGCTGAAAATCAAGGGTATGACCTGTGCAGCATGCGCGGCCAGGGCGGAAAGGATACTCAAAAAGCAGGCCGGAGTAAGAGAGGCTTCAGTCAACCTGGCTGACGAATCTGCCAGGATCAGCGCTGCTTTGCATGTTGATCTGGATCAGGCAGCTGAGGCTCTTGGCAGGGCCGGTTTTGAAATGGAAGTGGTCCAGGAGGAAGCAGCTGATTATAGTCAGGAAATGGCTGACAGACTGAAACAGATGAAAAGCCAGGCTGTGATGGCTCTGGCTTTTGCAGTCCCCCTTATGGTGGTGGCCATGGGAGAAATGGTGGGGCTGCCCTTGCCGGAATTAATCAGTCACCGGCATAATCCTTTGAATTTTGCTCTGGTTCAGCTGTTTTTGACCCTGCCCATAGTCTGGTCCGGCAGAAATTTTTATAAATACGGTTTTAAAAATCTTTTTCACGGCGCACCGAATATGGACTCCCTCATTGCCATGGGAACCGGTGCAGCTCTGGTTTACAGCCTGTGGAACCTGGCTGAGATTATTCTTGGTAATATGCCCCATGAAAAGGCCATGGATCTGTATTTTGAATCTGCAGCTGTAATCATCGCCATGGTTTCTCTGGGGAAATATCTGGAACAAAGGGCCAAAAGCAAAACTTCGGATGCCATCAGGCAACTCATCAAGCTGCGCCCGGACAAGGCTGTGATTATAGAAGACAACAAACAGAAAACTGTCAATGTGGAAGACATAAAGCATGACCAGGTGATTATGGTCCGCCCGGGTGAAAGGATACCTGTGGACGGGACTGTGATTCAGGGCAGCTCAGCAGTGGATGAGTCCATGCTTACCGGTGAAAGTATCCCCAGGACCAAGTCTGAAGGAGACAGGGTGTATGGAGGCACCCTGAACACCAACGGCAGCATCAGGTTTAAGGCTGAAAAAGTAGGCTCGGATACAGCTCTGGCCAGGATCATCAAGATGATACAGGAGGCCCAGGGATCCAAAGCACCCATTGCCTCTCTGGCGGACAAAGTCAGCCTTTATTTTGTACCAGCAGTAATTATTCTGGCCTTTGTTTCAGGTTTGTCCTGGCTGATCATCGGGCAGACCGAATTCACTTTTGCCCTGAGAATTTTTATCGCGGTCATGGTGATAGCCTGTCCGTGCGCTCTTGGACTGGCTACACCCACTGCTATCATGGTGGGCACAGGACGGGGAGCCCAGCTGGGGGTACTCATCAAGGGCGGAGAAATTCTTGAAGCAGCCAGAAATGTTCAGGTGATCATTTTTGACAAAACCGGGACCCTGACCAGAGGAAAACCTGCCCTGACTGACACTGTTCTGCTTGATGAAAGCCTGGACCGGAGTGAAGTTCTGTCCCTGGCGGCGGGAGTGGAAGCTCAGTCAGAGCATCCCCTGGCAGCGGCCCTGGTGCAGGGATTAAAAGAGGAGACAGAAGAACATTTTCCTGAACCGGATGATTTTGAGGCCATTTCAGGCAAGGGAGTCAGGGCATCTTATCAAGGCCGGAAAATGATGGTGGGCAGCTTTGAGCTTTTTCAGGAATTAATGCCTGATCAGATTAGAGCCGGGGGGCTGGAACAGGTCAGAGAAAAACTCAGTTCCCAGGGAAAAACACCCATTTTGGCTTCCCTGGACGACCGAATTGTCCTGGCTTTCGGGCTGGCTGACCAGATCAGGCCTGAAGCCGTAGAGGTGGTGCAGAGTCTGCAAGCTGAAGGAATAAAAGTGGTCATGCTTACCGGGGATAATGAGCAGACTGCCAGGGCCATAGCCGCCCAGGCCGGTATTGAAGATGTCCGGGCTCAGGTCCTTCCGGAAAACAAGGCCCAGGTGGTACAGGATTATCAGAAACAAGGTCTCAGAGTGGCCATGGTGGGCGACGGGATCAACGATGCTCCTGCTCTGACCATGGCTGATGTGGGGATATCCATGGGTACAGGCATTGACGTGGCCATAGAATCCGGAGATGTAGTTCTCATGCGTGGAGATCTCCAGGGAGTGCTCACCGCCCTGGCTCTGAGCAGGGCCACTGTCAGAAATATCAAGCAGAATCTTTTCTGGGCCTTTATTTACAATGTTATGGGCATTCCAGTGGCTGCCGGGCTTTTGAAGATTTTCGGAGGTCCGACCCTGAATCCCATGTTTGCCGGAGCAGCTATGGCCATGAGTTCTGTTTCAGTGGTTTCCAATGCCTTACGACTCAGGTTTTTCAAGGTTAAATCATGACATTTAAAAAATGCTGGCCGGAAAATAATATTTTTTGTAACAGTTCAGCCATTTGCATGAGGCACGGCTTCCTGCCCGGAGGCATACAGCCTGGAGGGGGACTGTCTCTCCCAGCGCTTGTTTTTCCAAGTCTGTTTCTTGCATAAATAAAAAACAAGCGCTGGAGCGCCCTGCTTTCCTTAAAAAGGGGCTGAACTCTTACAATCTTGAGAGTTAATAGTTAAAGGTTAAAAGTTAAAGGTAAAGATAAAGAAATCAGGCTGTTGA
>CAZHCY010000148.1:0-6615 GCA_964531185.1 uncultured Desulfovibrionales bacterium
CAGGTAGACCTAGTTATGGCTGTTAATAAGGGAATGGTCAATGCCAGTAATTATCCGGCCCATACCCATGCCGGTATAATTGACAAAGGGATAAAAAAGAAAACTGTTGTGCTCTTCCATGGAGATCCGGTTTTTCTGAGTCAGAGGATTTTCCGGAAGCAGGGTAAATACATGGCTGGCATCATAGGCAGTCCATTCATGGATGTCCTCGCGAACCAGCGACGTGGACGGATTATCCCGGTATGAACTTTTGACCACCGGAACCATACTCATGCCGGCAGGCAAATCCAGCCGGGAAACCAGGGGACCAAGCAGGACCCTGACTCCGAACAGGCCGACGCATTCCAGATCTTTAACCACAGGCACAAGCAGAACTCTGCTCAGTCCCAGCCGGCCCACATATATTTCCTATACAGGCTCCAGGGTCTGCCAGGTCTTTTCCAGAAAGGGCAGAATAATGTCATCCCGCTCCGGGCATGCCCAGCCCGCATTGGGAGCAGATTCATCAACTGACAGGTAAACACAGTAATTCAGTGATGAAAAACCTGACACCTCTTTGATGGGGGACAGCTCTTTTTCCAGAAACTCCAGGACATCTGCAGCGCTTTTGTTTTGAAAAGCTTTGATTAACCCGGAATTTCGGGCTGATTTTAGAACTGTATGATCCAGAAACCTGAATTTTTCCCTGAGCTGGGTATCCAAAAGAGTCTGGGCCAGATGAAGATGCCTTGTCAGGTGCTCTTGAGAGGACAGTCTGATGCTTCTGGAAAAAAAAATCGATACAGTCAAAAACACCAGAAAAAGAAGAAAAGCGGGAATTAAAATGAACCTGAAAGTCAGGGTCCAGTTGCCGGGCTTTTTGTTCTTATGGAAATAGTTCTTGATCAGCACCCAGCTGTTGCTGGCTTTTTTCCTGGGAGCTCCGCGCATATAAAAACCTCTCCGGACCCGGCCTGACAAGCCTTAAGCAACATCTGCTCCAAGGCTTTGATGCTTTTTTAAAATTCCATAGCCTGGACACTGAGGTTACGTCAACCACTATATGTTCAACAAGACAGGTGCCTTAAGCACGCCCATAAGCTTTCAGGGAAACATTGCAAAAAGCATTACCTGTAGGTAACTTTTGAGATAAATCAGGAAATTCAGATCAGGCACAGGAACTCTCCCTGGCTTCGGGACCGTCCCCTGGGTGGATAAACCTTTTGTAACAGTTTAGCCCCTTTTAAGGAAAGCAGGAAACAGGCACCCCAGCGCCTGTTTTTTGGGTTGATGTAAGAAACAGACCTTAGAAAAACAGGCCCTGAAAGAGCCGGTCCCCGTGCCTCATGCAAATGTCTAAACTGTTACAGCCTGGATCATTTACAAACCAGTAATACACCCCGCTGTAAAGGGTGAACCTGCTGGAGCATATTCTTTTCAATCCTTTGTCCCGGCCTTCTGCAGCAGATACATATCAGCCAGAACCAGAGCGGTCATGGCCTTGAGCACAGGAACAATCCTGGGGATGGCGCTGACATCGTGCCTGCCGCCAACCCTGATTTCGGTTTCCCGGCCTTTTGAGGTAATGGTTTTCTGGGGTTTGGCTATGGAAGGGATGGGCTTCACCGCTGCCCTGACCATCAGGGGCTGGCCTGATGAAATGCCGGCCAGGACACCGCCGGCGTTATTGGACAGAAAACCTTTGGCATTCATTTGATCATTATTCTGACTGCCCCTCAGCCTGGCTGCCTCAAACCCTGATCCCACTTCCACACCTTTCACCGCGCCCACACTCATCAGGGCATAGGCCAGCCTGGCGTCCAGCTTGTCAAAAACCGGCTCACCCAGGCCGGCAGGCACATTTTCAGCCACTATCTCCACCACCCCTCCCAGGGAGTCCCCCTCCCTGGCTGCTTCCTGGACCATGGTTTCCCATATGGGCAGCACCTCAGGATCAGGACAGACAAAAGGGTTGTCAAAGATATTGCTCATGCCATGAGGCCTGGCTTCTACTCCTCCCAGTTCCCTGGTATAGGCCAGAATATTGATGCCCCTGGTCAGAAGAAAACGGGAAGCAATGGCCCCTCCAGCCACCCGGCAGACTGTTTCCCGGCCGGAAGACCTGCCTCCTCCCCGGTAATCCCGCACTCCGTACTTGGCCTCATAGGTCAGATCTCCATGTCCGGGCCGGTAAATATCCTTGATCCTGGAATAATCCCTGGAGCGCTGATCCCTGTTGGGCACATAAAAACCAATGGCCGTGCCTGTGGTCCTGCCCTCAAACAGACCGGACAGAATCTCCACTCTGTCCGGCTCCTTTCTGGTGGTGGAGCCAAAGGTCTGCCCAGGTCTTCTCCTGTCCAGTTCAGCCTGGATATGCGCAGGATTAAGCTCAATCCCGGCAGGACAGCCCTCCACTATCCCGCCCAGGCCTGGACCATGGGATTCGCCAAAGGTGGTTAACCGGAAAATCCTGCCAAATGAATCACCGCTCATTACGTTTCTCCGTCCAGGAGGCCCTGTTCTTTGATCATCCTGGTTACTTGATCCAATTCTTCCCTGAGCAAAGGCATAAGCTGGACAATCATATCCATATCCTCTTTCCTGCCGGCCATTTCCAGGGCATAGGCCATCTTCCTTGCCCTCATCAGACCAATGGCTGCGCTGCCTCCCTTGATCCCGTGGGCATTTCTGGCCACCATGGCAAACTCTTTCTTTTCAAATCCCTCCTCAAGTCCAGGCAGGTACATAGGCAATGTTTCATTGACAAAGATGCCGGCCAGTTCCTCGGCAAAATCAGGCTTTCCCATACAACGGCGCAGGGCCTCCTGGGAATCAAGTCTTGGAATTCTGGAAAAATCTGCAGGATTTTGCATAACACCTCTCCCCTTCAAACGTCAGGATCCTGACCTGAAGCGCACCACTTAATTCTGGCCTCAACCCCCGGATTCCAGCAGGGCCCCGAAAAAAAATTCGCCATGGCTCTGGCTGGGATCTGTCCGGCACATTTCCAGGATCTTGAACCTGTCATGCCTTTTCTTAAGACCGCTGATGACTGCTTCATTCTCTTGTCTGGACAGGGTGCAGGTAATGTAGGCCACCTGAGTGCCCGGCCCGCTGAGTTTCAGGGCGCTGTCCACAAGAACGGCCTGGATTCCGGCCAGTTTTGGCACGTCCATGGGCCGGCGTTTCCATTTTATGTCCGGTCTGCGGCTCAGCACCCCCAGACCGCTGCATGGAGCGTCAATGAGAATGGTTCCCGGATTTACCCGCAAAGGAGGCTCTTCACCCCGGGCCATAAACAGGCTGGGAAAAGCTCCCTGTGCCTCTGCTTCCTGCCTGAGCCCGGTGATTCGTTTGAAGCTGACATCGCTGGAAAGCACCTTTTTGCCGATATCCAGCAGAAAAAAAGTCTTGCCTCCTCTGCCGGCACACATGTCCCATACCGGCTCAGGCCAGTTACGGGTCTGCAGTTGATGCATAATCATCTGCCCTGAAAAACTCTGCCTGAACATTTGCCCCTGGGCCAGGAACTTCCCAAGGCCTGGATAATCCTGCCTGACCAGCAGGCTGTTTTCCTGGCTCTGGATAATATATTCATGATCCAATGCCGGCTGAAATCCTCTTTTCCGTCTCAGCCCCAGGCCCGGTTTGTCCAGACTCTGCCTTAAAAATTCCCGGCAAAGGTCTGGACCGTATTCCTTGAGCCACATTCTGACTATCCATTCAGGACAGGAATAGTACCTGGATAAAAACACCCACTGGGGAGGATTGTCCCGGGAATATAATTCAGGATCATAAAAATCCAGGTCTGCAGCCCTGCGCAGCACTGCATTGACCAGGCCCGCCATTTTTTTTCCAGCCACAGCCCGGCAATGCTCCACAGCCCTGGACACAGCCGCATAGCTGGGGACCCTGTCCAGAACAAACAGTTCATATCCGGCCAGCCCCAGAATAGTTCTTATTTTCAGGGGGAGTCCGGCAGGTTTTGTCAAAAAAGAATCAAGGACAAAGTCAATCCGGCCCCGAAAGCGAAGATATCCGTAGCACAGTTCTGTGGCCAGGGACCTGTTTCTGGGGTCCGGCACCTTTTCCAGCACCTGATCCAGAGCCTGCTGAACATCCAGCCCCTGTTCCAGGCAGCGCCGGACAGCTTTCAGGGCGGCCTGTCTTGCATCCATGGGGCTCATGCTTCTGCCTGGTCCTGGCCGTGACCAGGATCAGAACTGCCGGGCTCATTGTCTCGGATCACAAAAAGCTCCAGAGCCCGGCGAACATGATCCAGAGCCACCTGTGTATCCAGACAGGGGCCCATGGGCCGCTGGTTAAGCACCCCGTAAACAGGAATGGGATAGGTGTCCTGAATGCCGCTGGCCAGATCCCTTTCACAGGCCACAGCCACAATGATCCTGGGCCGGAGATTGACCACAATGCGCCTGGCAATGGTCCCTCCTGTGGCAATGGCCAGATGTACCCCGAATTCCTGGCTCAGATCAAGCAGTCCGGCTATGGCACATTCTCCGCATCTTCTGCAGTTATTTACATTATAGGTCAGCCTCCTGGAGCAGGTGCTTTTCTGCAGGCAGTGGGGCATAAGCATCAGAACCTTTTCCGGGGGATACTTGAGGTTTTCCGAAAGGACCAGCTCGTTGTTCACTTTGATAAAGGAAGATCTGATCTTCTGCTTGGGAATGCCAAGCAGGCGGCCGAATACCGTCATCAGAGGCAGAAAGAGACTGATGGACAGCCCCCTGATCCTGCCGGAAAACAGCACTTTGCGTTTAAGCAGAATATTCAGAACCAGAGCCAGGGAGGTCCAGGCCACGAAGATTATGCACACCAGGGCCGCAATGCCCATAATCCAGGGGGCCCAGGGATGGATATTCTCCAGGCCGATGAAAGGAATCAGCCAGAGCAGAACCAGAATCAGGGAGACCAGGATGGAAGTGGTGATGATCAGACCGATAAAAAGTCTTTTCCTGGCCACAAAGGAGGATTCTATCTCCTTTTCCAGAAAGATTTCCTTTTTACCGGTCATGATGCTCCAATCAGGGAAAATTTGTTTGCAATAAAATTTTCAAAATGCTGCAGAAATCACGGCCGGCTTTAGAAAGGTCAGCATCTGCTCAGATATCCGCACTCAAATCCCCGGGCATCCATTTCCCTGCTGTTCTCCGGCTTCACCGAGGAAACAAGGTATATGCGGTCCTGACAGGCTATGGCCAGATTTTCTCCTTCAAGTCCTAAAATAGTGCCCGGCGAGGTTTTATCAGAATTATCACGGCCGATTCGTCCCGGCCGGACATGCAGACGGATGGTTTTCTGTCCCGGGCCCTGCCAGTCAAAATAAGCCCCTGGCCAGGGATGCATGCCCCTGATCCGGTTATGGATCACCCTGGCCGGCTGGTTCCAGTCAATCAGCCCTTCCTGCTTGGTTAACTTGGGAGCATGGGTAGCCAGGGCTTCATCCTGCTCCATTTCTTTGAGCAGCCCCTGATTAATGCCCTGCATGGCCTCAACCAGCAATTGTCCGCCCATGTGAGCCAGATCATCATGCAGGCTGCCTGCAGTATCGTCAATGCCGATGCCCATGGCCCGCTGCAGAATCACAGGCCCGCAGTCCAGCCCTCTGGTCATGCGCATGATGCTTATGCCGGTGGCTGACTCACCATTGATAATGGCCCGCTGAATAGGGGCTGCTCCTCTGTATTTGGGCAAAAGTGAAGCGTGAACATTTAAAGGCATCACTGCTGCACAATCCAGGACCGTCTGAGGCAGAATAAGCCCGTAAGCGGCCACAGCCAGATAATCCGGGGCAAGGCCGGTCAGTTCCTCCACAGCCCCTGGTTCTTTGAAACCGCAGGGCTGGAAAACTTTCAGACCTTTTTCCAGAGCCAGCTCTTTCACCGGGGAAGGTGTGGTTTTTCTGCCCCGGCCGCAGGGTCTGTCCGGCTGGGTATATACTCCCGCCACCGCAGCCTGAGGCCATTGAAGCAGATATTCAAGCACAATCCGGGCAAAATCCGGTGTGCCCATAAAAACTATTCTTGTTTGCTTTTCAGCCATTTGCTAAGCTTTTTATCATACATTTTTCTCTTTAATCTGCTGATGCGGTCAATAAACAGAATCCCGTCCAGATGATCCAGCTCATGCTGCAGACAGGTGGCCATGAGATCATCAGCCTCCAGCTCGATTTTCCTGCCCTCCAGATCCAAGGCCCTGACCTTCACTTTATCCGCCCTTTTAACCAGGCTTCTGTAACCCACTACACTCAGGCAGCCCTCTTCACTTTCAGACTCTCCGCTGGACTCTATGATTTCCGGATTCACAAAAACCTTCAGACCGTCTCTGTTTTCAGGGCCGCTCAGATCAGTCACCACCAGTCTGACGCATTCCCCCACCTGAGGAGCAGCCAGACCTATGCCCCGGTTTTCGTACATGACCCTGGCCATATCCTCGGCCAGTTCCCTGACAGAATCATCAATTTCCTCAATGTGTGCCGCCTTGCGGCATAAAATCTCATCAGGATAGGTTATTATCTTTCTGGACATGAAACTTTCTCCGGACAAAAACTGCCTTCATCGTAACAGTTTAGCCCTTTTTAAGGGCGCAGGGGACAGGCACCCCGTCACCCAC
>CAZHCY010000149.1:0-6527 GCA_964531185.1 uncultured Desulfovibrionales bacterium
AATACCGGGATCCATACTCAGGGCCAGCTCCAGGTCTTTGCTGCCCGCACCAGTGGTCAAAGAACGCAGGCCGTCCCTGACGCATTCATGAACATCAAATTCCAGCCTTTCCAGTTCCATCTTCCCGGCCTCAATTTTGGAAAGATCAAGAATATCATTGATAATTCCCATGAGGGCCTGGGAAGAGGATCTGATCATATCCAGGTACTGCTTCTGTTCACCAGTGGGACTGGTACCGTTTAAAAGCTCTACCATGCCTATGATCCCGTTCATGGGGGTCCGGATTTCATGACTCATATTAGCCAGAAATTCACTTTTGGCCCTGGACGCATCCTCTGCCATGTCCCGGGCCATGATGATCTCTTCTTCCAGCCGGGCTTCTTTGGTGATATCCGTGACAAAAGTGGCTTTTCTGGGTTTTTTGTCCTCTCCGGTATAACCGGCGGCATCTGCCTTGATTATGATCTGGTGCCCGTCCCGGTGCCTTACCTGCCATTTGCCTTTAACTTCGGCCCCTTTGGTGAGGAAATCATCATGCCTTTTCCTCCACACATCTTTTTCATCCGGATTCACCACTTTGGTGAACTCCTGACCAATGAGCTCAGATGATTTCCAGCCGTAAATCCTGGTGTAGCTGGGGTTGACATATTCCAGAATACCCTTTTCGTTGGTGATGCAGATACCAAGGGGGGTATGCTCGATGATCTTTCGAAATTTTTCTTCACTGACCCTCAGGGCCTGCTCCAGCATTTTCTGGCTGGTTATATCCACAAAGGAAGTCAGACACAGCCGGCCGGACTCCACCTGCTGCATGGGTCTGCTGTCCAGTCTGGCAAATATCAGCTTGTTGTCCGAAGTCTTGAGCCTGATTTCGCATTTGTTGGATTTATTGGCCTCAAACACCCCTGCCAGGTGTTTCTGATATTCAGCCAGGTCATTGACATATACAAACAGGTGAAAGGGCCGGCTGGTGATCTTCTGCCTGTTGGTGCCCAGCATGTTCAAGGAAGTCATGTTGGCATCCACCACTATGCCGTTTTCCCGGACAATAACAAAGCCCACAGGCGCGGCTTCATAAAGCTCAAAGTACTTCTGCCTGGATGTCTCCAGCTGGTTATGGATGCTTTTGAGTTCCTCGTTCTGAATCTCCAGTTCAACTTTGTGAATATGGAGCTCTTCCATGAGGCTCTGAATTTCATCCATGGGAAAATCAGCAGGCTTCAAACCCGATTCCCTGATTTTCTTTTCAGCCTTGTCTTTTAATTTCTGGAAGCGTAAATCGTCATCCATGGCAGTCAACTCTTGCTAATCATTTGAAAGTTATTGATTCAGCCTGTTTTGTACAGAACCAGCCTGACCCCTTGAATCTTTGCTGCTCCATGCATTCCGCGTTCTCCATTCCCTATTCTCTCTGTCCTCTATCCTCTGCTTTATGCGTTCCCCATTCTTAATTCCTCATTCTTCATTCCTCAGCCCTGCGCCCTCAGCCATCCGTCCTCAGCAGGAAGCGCACCAGGGACAGGCCAGAGTAGTCAGATATTCCAGGGTAAACACTGCTCCGCTGATTGTATTTTCATCTTCATCATATAGTGGATTGCCGGTAATGAGCAATATTTTCTCTTCCTGATTCCGGGTAACAATCTTATGGGCATAATCTTTTACTTTCTGCCCCTTATGCACCACCCTGGAAAAAGGCAGATCTTCAGAAGGGACAGGATTGCCGTCAAGATCCGTAATGGTAAATCCAGGGTCATCGTATTTCATCTTATTCAAGTCATCAAACTGAAATCCGAAAAGTTCAGTGGCCTCTTTGTTGGCGTAAGTGATTCTGCCCAGAGTGTCCACCATGGTCACGGCTATGGGAGCAGAGCTGAGGATGCTGGAGACCACTTTTCTTTCTCTTTCCAGGGCTTTCTGGGTGGCTATCTTGTCTGAGATGTCCACAAAAGATATGACCACGCCCTGGACCAGTTTTTCAGCAGTCAAATATGGAGTTACCTTGATGAGAAAATGCTGTCCCTCGCTGGTTTCAGCTTCAGCACTGAAGACTTCCTCAGAGTACAGAACCCGGCGTACGTCACTGAAAAAATCCTGGTAATTGAGCATCCTGTGGGACAGATGTTCCAGAGGCCTGCCCACATCGTTTTTAATGATGTTCACTGCCTGGGTCACCGGCTGGGTAAACTTTCTAATGACCAGGCTGTCATCCAGAAAAAGTATCCCGATATCCATGTTTTCCAGCAGGTTGTCCATGTCTTCGTTCAGCTCGGTAAGCTCGGATATCTTGGCCTGATATTCAGAATTGACCGTAATCAACTCTTCATTGACTGACTGCAGTTCCTCATTGGTGCTCTGCAGTTCCTCGTTGGCGGCCAGCAGCTCCTCATTGGTAGCCTGAAGCTCTTCATTGGATGTTTCCAGTTCTTCAATGGTGGCCTGCAGGTTCTCCTTGGTGTACTGAAGCTCCTGTTCAAGATCATTGATCCGTTTGCGGACGTTTTCTTCAAGGTCATATTTTTCTGCTGACTCGTCTAAGCACTCCCCCTGGATCATAGGTTCGAAAATAATAATAAAGTTTGAAGAATTGGAATCTCCATCCACTTTGTTAATCTTGAGGTTAATGTCCTTTTTTTTGTTCTGCCCTTTGTCCATGACCACAACATTGGAATAGTGGACATTCTGTCTTTTTTTTATGGCCTGCTGAAGAGCGGTCCCCAGGGGGATGGACAGTTCATCTCTGGCCATTTTGGTCACATCCGTGTCCATTTTTCCTGAAGGAAGCCGAAGATATTCATTGATATTGCCGAAAGTGTGCAGCACTTCCTTGTTCTCGTTGACCATGACGCTTGGAGGGACATAATCACGGACCAGGCTGTCGAACACGTTTTCCACTTCCCCGGCCAGCCTGGTGCTCAAATTGGGCACAGGCAGAATTTTCTGGGAATACCTGGACCAGCGGTTATCATGGCTCACTTCCTGGATATTGCCCACGATCCGGCCTTCTCCCACCCTCTGATAAATTTTCCATTTTATGTCTTCCGGAGTGAACAGTTTGCCCGAGTCCCCAACGGTTTCGCTGCTGCCCAGAAAAAGAAATCCCTTGGTGTTCAGAGAAAAATGGAAATTCTGCAGCACTTTTTTCTGCAAAACCGGCTGCAGATAAATCAGCAGGTTGCGGCAGGTAATGAGATCAATCTTGCTGAAGGGCGGATCTTTGATGATATTATGATGGGCAAAAATCACCCTTTCCCGGATATAGGTCATGATCTGATAGTTGTCCCCCTTGGGGACAAAATATTTCCTGAGCCTGCCCATGGAGGCATCTGCGGCAATACTTTCCGAGTATATTCCAGTGGAAGCAAATTCCAGGGCGTCCCGGTCAATATCCGTGGCAAAGATCTTGATATTGTCCTGCAGACCCATTTCTTCGCAGTATTCAGCAATTAAAATGGCCAGACTGTAAGCTTCCTCGCCTGTGGAGCATCCAGCCACCCAGACTCTGACCGAGTCCTGGGCTTCCTTGTTCTCATACAGCCTGGGCAGAACCTTCTGTTTGATCACATCAAAGGCTTCAGGATCCCGGAAAAACTTGGTCACCCCGATGAGGATCTCCTTGTACAGGGTCTGAATTTCCCCGGGATAATTTTCCAGGAACCGGACATACTGATCCAGGGTCTGAACCTGATTGATGCCCATTCTGCGCTGGATCCTGCGCACCACTGTGTTCTGCTTGTAAAAGGAAAAGTCTACTCCGGTTCTAGCCCGGATCAGAGACAGGATCTTGGACATGCCTGTGGCATCAGCCAGCTTGTCGTGCTTGAGAGTACTGGCCAGCTTTCTGTTGCCGGACACGTAGCTGATCAGTGCCTTAGGCATCTCATCCGGGGGCAGAACAAAGTCCACTATTCCCGTGGCCACTGCGCTGGATGGCATCCCGTCAAACTTGGCTGTTTCCGGGCTCTGCACCATGACAATACCTCCGGCCTCCTTGATGTCCCTGACGCCCCTGGTGCCGTCGCTGCCTGTGCCCGAAAAAATAATGCCAATGGCCTTTTCTCCCAGATCTTCAGCCAGGGAATGGAAAAAAATATCTATGGGCAGATTAAGCCCGTGTTCCTGTTCCCGCAGAAGAAGCCTGCCGTTGAAAATGGTCATGTTGCTTTTCCTGGGGTTGATATAGATGTTTCCCGGTTCAACAGGCATGCCGACTTCAGCCTCATGAATGGGGATCTTGGTGTGCCTGGCCAGGATTTCACCCATCAGGCTCTTATAGTCCGGAGAGAGGTGCTGGATGATGACAAAAGAAAAATCTTCAACCTTGGGCAGATTATTGAAAAAAAGCTCCAGGGCCTCCAGGCCTCCTGCTGAGGCCCCCAGTCCGACAATATGGGATTTGCTCTGGCTTTCTTTCTTTTCATTATGGGAATCTTTCATAATTCTGAAATCTCCTGCTGGATTTGTCAGTTCCGGGTTGCCTGGAACTTGAAAAACAGTAGACAGCTCAGCCTTTTTTAAGAAAAACAGGGACAGGCGCCCCAGAGCCTGTTTTTCTGGTTGATGTAAGAGACAGACCTGAAAAAACAGGCGCTGGGAGAGCCAGTCCCCGTGCTGCATACAAATGGCTGAACTGTTACGAAAAAAAATACTGACAGCCGGATCTGTACCTGATCAGCCCCGCAAGCCGCCCTGATCATTCAGATCTGATGAGCTGGTAAAAAAATTTGCAAAACTGTCTGAATACCACAATTTCACTGAGACCCGGTTTGTTCAAAACACATCCCCATCCAGGCCTGGACTGCAGCCTGAATATCCTGCTGCTCATTCAAACACCCTCTGCAGTCTGTATCTTAGATGGGTAAAGCGCCGTCCTGCTCCTGAAGTCCTCAAACCTATGCCCATGGCCTTTTTGGAACCGATGATTACGGCCAGCTGCCTGGCTCTGGTCAGCCCGGTGTAAATGAGATTGCGCTGCAGAAGCATGAAATGCTGGGTAACCACCGGCATCACCACGGCAGGATATTCACTGCCCTGGGACTTGTGGACGCTTACAGCGTAAGCCGGGACAAGTTCATCAGCTTCATCAGCGTCATAGACAACTTTGCGGCCCTCAAAGTCCACTATCAGCTCCGAGTCTTCCTCCTCATAGCTTTCAATCCAGCCCAGATCCCCGTTGAATACGTCCTTTTCATAGTTATTGCGGATCTGAAGCACGCGGTCCCCAAGCCTGAAAGACCTGTATCCCCTGACTAAGACATCCCTGCCGGGATTAAGCTGTTCCTGCAGCACCTTGTTCAGTTCTCTGGTTCCCACGTCTCCCTTGTGCATGGGAGCCAGAACCTGGATGTCTTTCAAAGGGTCCAGACCGTAAACTTCTGGAATCCGTCTGCAGACCATGTTGACTATCATCTCCTTGATCCTGGCCGGATCTTCCTGGGTGATCCAGAAAAAATCCGCTTCCGGCGGCTCTTTGGAAGAACTGACCGGAAAACGGCCGGTATTGATCCTGTGGGCATTGACCACAATGTAGCTTTCTCTGGCCTGGCGAAATATACTGGTCAATCTGGTACTGGGAAGAGTCTGGCTGGAAAGGGTGTCATCAAGAACGTTGCCCGGACCCACTGCTGGAAGCTGATTCACATCCCCCACCAGAATCAGCCTGCAGGTCATGGGCAGGGCCCGCAAAAGGCTGTTGACCAGGTGAATGTCCAGCATGGAGGCTTCATCCACTATGGCTGCATCAGCTTTAAGCTTATTATCCTCATTATGTTCAAATCCTTTGGGTGGGCTGAATTTAAGCAGCCTGTGAAGAGTCATGGCTTCGGCCCCGGTGGCCTGAGACAATCTCTTGGCAGCCCGTCCCGTGGGAGCAGCCAGTACCACTTTGAGCCCCAGACTGTTCAATGTCCTGACAATCATTCGGGTGATGGTGGTCTTGCCTGTCCCAGGCCCTCCGGTTATCACATGGGCCTTGTTCATGCAGGCCTCCAGCACAGCTTCCTTCTGTTCCGGGGTCAGGGTGATTCTTTCCTGATTTTCCTGACTTTGAATCTTCTCCCTGATCTTTTCCCGGCTGACCCCCGAAGGATGGGTAAACAATCCGCACAGCCGCCCGGCCACTTCATTCTCCATCCGATGATAAAGACTCAGATAGACCGCCTGGTCAATGCCCTGTTCTGTAAGATTCTCTTTAACAATTTTCCTGCTCTGCTCCAGACTGTCCAGGGCCTGCTCAATAAGCAGCAGATCCGCACCTCCCAGGGCCTCTGAAACTTTTTCCGTCAATTCCCGGGCAGGATAGAAAAGATGGCCCTGCTCGCTCAGCTGAAAAAGGATATATACCACTGCAGCCTGCAGCCTCTGGGGGCTGTCCTCAGCCACACCCAGTTTCAGGGCCATTCTGTCTGCGGTTTTGAACCCCACCCCCCTGATATCGTAGACCAGACTATAGGGATTTTCCGTGATCACGGATACAGCTTCACTGCCGTATTTTTTATAAATCCTTCCGGCAAAGGTGGTGGGTATCTGAT
>CAZHCY010000150.1:0-6503 GCA_964531185.1 uncultured Desulfovibrionales bacterium
AGCTCAAGTGGGTGACGGGGTGCCTGTCCCCTGCGCCCTTAAAAAGGGCTAAACAGTTACGGACAGTTAAAGCCCAAATGCTTTCAAAGTTCACAACCTTGATAATATACAGAAGATACCAAGTCCTCAGCCAGAGCTTTTGGCTGTCAACAAGGGAAAATATATGAGGGAACTGATACACAGGGATCAGCTCAAAGGACATAAAGTAGCTGTGGTGGGAGCCGGCAGGTCAGGACTGGCTGCAGCCTCCCTGGCTCTGGCTCTGGGAGCCAGGGTGCGGATTCTGGAAAAAAATCCTGATGACAGCATCAAAAAGGCTGTGTCCCGGCAGGTCCCTGGAGTTGAATACATAAGCGGAGAGCACAGTTCCGGGCAGTTTGCCGGAATGAATATGGTGATCCTCAGCCCGGGCATCCCCATGGGCAGAATCAAACCCCTCCTTTATCCGGATACTGCCCTTTATTCAGAGCTGGAGCTGGCTTCCTGGTTCGTGCACGAGCCTGTGGCCGCAGTAACCGGTACCAATGGCAAGACCACCACTGTTCTTCTGGTGGCCCATGTGCTGGAAAAGTGCGGCAAAAAGGTCTTTGCCGGCGGCAATCTGGGGACTCCACTGAGTTCTTATGTGCTGGGAGAGTCCCGGGCAGATATTCTGGTGCTGGAAGTGAGCAGTTTTCAGCTGCAGGCCTGCAGCGGCTTCAGACCCCAGGTGGGGGTGCTGCTTAATTTTTCAGCCAACCATCTGGATCATCATGAATCTTCTGAAGAGTATTTTCAGGCCAAAACCAGGCTTTTTGCCAGTCAAAGAGGCAATGATCTGGCCATTCTGCCTCTGGAACTGAAGGAAAAAATGGAAGGATCAGGGCTTCTCCAAGGCAGAAGAGCCTATTTTACAGCTGCCGGCGGTTTTGCCTGCCCTGCTTTGACCGGAAGACACAACCAGGCCAACCTGGAGGCGGCCTGGCTGGTCTGCCGCTATTTCGGGATAGATAATGAGCAGTTTGCCAGGGCCATAACAGATTTTGAACCTCCGGCTCACAGACAGGAAGTATTTTTGAAGACCCGGGGAGTGACTTTTGTCAATGACTCCAAGGCCACAACCCCGGCGGCCATGGGAGCAGCTCTGGAAGCCTTTCCGCACCCGGTCCGCCTGCTGGCCGGAGGGCTGAACAAAGGGGCCAGATACAAACATCTTGCCCCTCTTGTCCGGGAAAAGGTGAGCAAGGTGTATCTGTTTGGTCAAAGCAGGGATGTTTTTGAACAGGACTGGGCCAAAATCACGGACATGGATTATTCTTCCACCCTGGAAGAAGCTGTAGCCAAGGCCCTGTCCGATTCCGGTTCCGGGGATACTGTGCTGCTTTCCCCGGGAACTTCAAGTTTTGACCAGTTCAAAAATTATGAGCACAGAGGGAACAGGTTCAAGGAACTGGTCAGAGAAACCCTGAAGCAGGGCAGTTAATGCAGAACCCAGGGCAAGGGACTGGTAGAAACAGTTTTTTGGTTTGCCGGGCAAACACCCTGAGATGTTTGGGCTGGCAATATTTTTGGATGGAATTTTCATAAGGTTTAATCATGCAAAGGATACAACAGCAAAGCCCTTTTTTACAGCCGCCAGGATCAGGCCTGAAAAGCCCCTGCTGTCTGCAGCAGGAAACTGATCCTGCTGGTGCATGCTGGAGGCTTGGCTGCTGGATTGATGCAGGAATAATGGATCAGCAGAACAAAAGCAGGAATTTATCGGCCACAAAGGACACAGCAGGATGAACAGAAAGCAGTCTGACTCTTCAAGCATGCGCATTGATGCATGGCTGTTTTTTGCGGTTATGATACTCTGCGGCCTGGGACTGACCATGATTCTCAGCACCAGCGCCATCATGGCGGAACGGTTTTATGAGGACAAGTATTTTTTCTTCAGAAAGCAGATTGTGTTCGCCATGGCCGGACTGTGCCTGATGTTTGTGATCTATCTTGTCCCCAGAGATTTTGTATACAGACTCAAATATTTGTGGGTGGGAGCTGCTCTGGCCGGACTGATTTTGTCCATTTATTCGCCTCTGGCAACCAGCGTAGGAGGAGCTTCAAGATGGATAAATCTTGGTTTTTTTTCTGTGCAGCCCCTGGAAATGGCCAAGCTGGCATTGGTGATTTATCTGGCCTGCTTTTTTGCCGGAAAACAGGACATGGTCAGGACCTTCAGTGTAGGTTTTGTTCCGCCCACGGTAATTACCGGAATATTCTGCATTCTGCTGCTTTTGCAGCCGGATTTCGGCGGAGCAGTATATCTGGCTGCCCTGTTTTTTCTGATGAGCCTGGCCGGGGGGACAAGACTGATATATCTTCTGACCTCATCAGTACTGGCCGGGATTACAGCTGCTCTGCTCATTGTTCAGTCTCCTTACAGGTTTAGAAGGTGGTTTTCTTTTCTGGATCCCTTTAAGGATGCCCAGGATTCAGGATATCAACTGGTGCAATCCCTTTATGCCTTTGGTTCCGGCGGATTGTGGGGGCTGGGGCTGGGACAGGGAAGGCAGAAACTTTTTTTTCTGCCAGAAGCTCATAATGATTTTATCATGGCTGTGATTGGAGAAGAACTTGGTCTGGCCGGTGTGTCCCTGGTGTTTGTGGTTCTGGGCATAATTATCTGGAGGAGCATGGTCATTGCAGTCAGGCAGACCGAACTGGCTGACAGGCTGGCTGCTTTTGGAATGGGCTCCATCCTGATTCTGGGCAGCCTGCTGAATCTGGCGGTGGTCCTGGGAGTGCTTCCGCCCAAGGGACTGCCCATGCCCTTTATCAGCTACGGGGGCAGCAGTCTGCTGATATCCATGTTCTGTGCCGGATTTCTTCTAAATCTTTCAAGGAACAGCTGATGCTAAGCAGGGTGATTTTGACCACAGGCGGCACTGGAGGCCATATTTTTCCAGCCATAGCTGTGGCTCGCAAGCTCAAGGAAAGATACCCTGGCTGCAGGGTGGTGTTTGCTGGTGGAGAATACGGTCCTGAAAAGGAAATGGCGGATCAGGCCGGACTGGAGTTCAAAGCCTTTCCAGCCAGAGGGGTGCTGGGCAGAGGGTTTAAATCTCTGGGATCTCTTTTCTGGATGGGCAAAAGCCTTGTCAGCTCTTTGTTTTTTTTGCGGTCCTTCAAGCCTCAGGTGGTGCTTGGATTCGGCGGATACGCTGGATTTATGCCGGTTCTGGCTGCCAGGATCCTGAAGATTCCCACAGCTGTTCATGAGCAGAACAGCCTGCCGGGAGTAACCAATCGGATTCTGGGCAAAAGGGTGGATCAGGTTTTTTTGAGTTTCCCTGATGAACAGGGCTTTTTCCCCGGGGAAAAAGTCACGATTACAGGCAATCCAGTCCGGGAAGAACTCATCAGGCTTCAGGATATTCGCACCTACAGCGGCAGGATGAAAAGACTGCTGGTGCTGGGCGGCAGTCAGGGGGCAAAGGGCATCAATGATGCTGTGCTGGCCTGTCTTGGTCAGTTCAAGGCCATGGGAGTTGAAATATGGCATCAGGCCGGTGCTGCTGACTATGAACGGGTAAAATATTTCTATGACCGGGATTATCCTGAAGCCCGGGTGGATATATTCATTGAAAACATGGCAGAGGCGTATGGTTTTGCAGCCCTGGTTCTGTGCAGGGCTGGAGCCAGCACCCTGGCTGAGCTCTGCGTGGCTGGAAGGCCGTCTGTGCTCATACCTTTTCCTTACGCCACCCATGATCATCAGATGAGCAATGCCAGGTATCTGGAAAAGAAGGGGGCAGCCATGGTCCTGGCCCAGAGCCATTTGAGCGGAATGAATATCGCCGGGGTAATCGGTGATCTTCTGGCCATGCCTGAAAAACTCAGGGAGATGAGCAGGGCCGCCCTGGCTGCAGGCAGACCGGAAGCATCCGGAATTATTGTTGAACATCTGAAACATTTGAGCATCCAGGGCAGAAAATAATCCATCCAGTTCTTTAATCAGGCTGGTCCAGGCAACGGAAAAACTGCAGGAGTTTTGCCCCTTTCACCGGGGTGAGCCTGCTTCAGACAGGTTTATGAAAGGCAGCATAAAAAATATTCACATGGTAGGCATTGGCGGTTCGGGCATGAGCGGAATTGCTGAGGTGCTTCTGAACCTGGGGTATCAGGTCAGCGGTTCTGATATGGCTGAAAACAGCACAGTGCAGAGGCTGAGAAGCCTGGGGGCCAGGGTCTTTGCAGGCCATAGCGCAGAGAATGTGGAAAATGCCCAGGTGCTGGTCAAGTCCACTGCAGTCAGAGAGGATAATCCAGAAGTGCAGGAAGCCAGACACAGAAATATTCCGGTGATCCCCAGAGCTGAGATGCTGGCAGAGCTGATGCGCTTGAAAACAGGCATAGCTGTGGCCGGAACCCATGGCAAAACCACCACCACATCCTTTTTAGGGACAATTTTCAAGGAAGCCGGGGTGGATCCCACTGTGATAATCGGCGGACGTCTGAACTCATCAGGAAGCAATGCACTGCCTGGCACTGGAGAGTATTTCATTGCCGAGGCTGATGAATCGGATGGATCTTTTCTCTGTCTGCAGCCCATTATAAATGTTGTGACCAATGTGGATGCGGATCATCTGGATTACTACAGCGGTCTGGAGGAAATTAAGGACAATTTTGTAAATTTCATGAATAATATCCCCTTTTACGGGGTTAATGTGGTCTGTGCTGATGATCCAGGAGTTATGTCCCTGCTGGCCAGGGTAAACAGGCCTGTGCTTACTTATGGCCTGGAAAACCCAAGCGATATAAGGGGAGAAATCATTTTTTCCGGCCCCATGCCCAGGTTCAGGGTTCTTATGGATGGACAGCAGTGGGCAGAAGTGAGCCTGAGCCATCCTGGCAGGCATAATATCCTGAACAGTCTGGCAGCCATAGGTGTGTCCATTCATTGCGGACTGAAAAAAGAGGATGTTGCAGGCGGACTGGCCTCATTCAGCGGAGTGGGACGCAGATTTGAAATCAAGGGGACCAGGAACAGGGTACTGGTGGTGGATGATTACGGGCATCATCCCACTGAGATCAGGGCTACCATGGAAACGGCAAGGCAGTGTTATCCGGGACGCAGACTGGTGGTTCTGTTCCAGCCCCACAGATTCTCCCGGACCAGGGCTTTGTTCGGCGATTTCTGCAAGGTTCTGTCTCTAACCGATGTGCTGATGCTGACTGAAATATATCCTGCGTCAGAAGACCCTATTCCCGGGGTGAACGGACAGAGCCTGGCCCAGGGAATCAGACAGATCAGCAGAACAAAAGTGTATTTTGCTGAAAGTCCTGAGGCTGCTTTGCAGGAGCTTCAGCATATATTCAGGCCTGATGATGTGTTCATAACCATGGGCGCAGGGAATGTATGGCAGGCTGGAGAAAAATTTCTGGGAGAGGAATGAAAGTTGTAGACAATCCTGATCTTAAAAAGATGTCTACCCTGGGGCTGGGCGGAACAGCCGGGCAGGCCTGTTATCCAGCCAGCCTGGATGATCTGGATTCTTTGAGCTGGATCCGGCCGGATTCTGAAAAGGTGATTATTCTGGGCCGGGGCAGCAATACTCTTTTCCGGGAAGGGCATAAGGAATTGACGCTGATAATCTGGGACAAGGCAGAACCGCCGCAGATCACGGCCAGGCAAGGACAGCGGTTTCGGGTCAGAGTCCATTGCGGACAGACACTGCCCTCTTTTTTGAGATGGTGCGCTGAAAGCGGGCTTAGCGGGCTGGAAAGCCTGGCCGGCATCCCTGGAAGACTGGGCGGGGCCATTGCCATGAATGCGGGTTCCTACGGTACAGAGATCCTGGAGCTGATCCAGAAGATCAGAATCTGGAGCCCAAAAACCGGGATTCAGGACCTGGGACCTCAGGATATCCAGGCCGGTTACCGCAGCTTCAGCCTGAAGAACAATCCTGGACATTATGTTATTCTGGAGGCGGACTTGATTCTTTCCCGGGTAACACCGGAAAAGGTTAAACGAATGATCAGAGAAGTTTATCTTAAGAAGAAAAGTGCCCAGCCGGTTCTGGAGAGAACAGCCGGATGCGTGTTTAAAAATCCTGTGTCTGGAGAATCTGCCGGCATGCTTCTGGATAAGGCCGGTTTCCGCGGCAGAAGGCTGGGAGGGGTCTGTTTTTCATCCATGCATGCCAATTTTCTGGTGAATACCGGGAAGGGCACCAGTACTCAGGCCCTGGAGCTGATTCAAAAAGCCAGGGAAAAAGTCAGATCCATGTTCGGACACGACCTGCAGATGGAAATAAGGGTGGTTTGATGGCTTACGGCGCTGGTGTGGGAACCATAAACAGAAATTCCGGGTCCCGGGTTTATCCGCGAGCCAGAAAGACCGGCCTGCTGAAAAGTATTTTTGGAATCTTTTTCCGGCTGATGGGACTTTCCCTTCTCCTGGGCATGATGGCGTCCTTTCTGGGAATCATCAGCATAAGCCTGATCTATTGTTACTGGAAGGCTGCAAACAGCAGGTATTT
>CAZHCY010000151.1:0-6480 GCA_964531185.1 uncultured Desulfovibrionales bacterium
TGGAAATTGTCAGTAAATACAAGACGTTGACAGAGAATTTTTGACTGTCAAGTTAAAAACAGGCCTGAAAAAACAAGCCCTGGGAGAGCCGGTCCCCCTCCGGGCGCCGCCTCCGGGCAGGAAGCTGTGCCCCATGCAAAGGGCTGAACTGCTGCCCTGATTTTAGAACAAAGCGCCTGGGGTCTATCTGAAAGTCCTGATGTCCTGCTGCATTTTCTGCAGGTAGAAAAGGTACTGATTCTGTTTTTTCATGACCATGTCCACCTGCCGGGTGTGGACCATCAGGTAGCCCAGGGCCTTGAGCCGGCTCATGGTTTCCTGTTTCCCGGCCCCTTCAAAGGAGGCGCTCAATACGTCCTCATTGACCCGGACCGCAAAGCCCTCCTCTTCAAGAAGGGTCCTGATGAGTCTCAGCCTCAGCCGCTTGCGGTCCATGTCCGCAGCCCCGCCCTTGAATCCGAACCTGATGTAGTTTTCCCGCGCATCTTCCTTGCACAGGGACTGCAGCACAGAATAATGATAGCCGTACCTGCAGTTCATGCTGCAGAAATTGGCTGCCAGCAGGGCAAAGTTCTTCATCTGGAAGCAGGAGGGCCCGCTCAGCTCCAGGTCCGTGTTCATGGTGGACTCCATGATGATGGAAAACATGCCCTTGACGTCGGATCCGGGAGGGCCTTCCCAGGGAAAGCTGATCATTCCTTCCCAGACCAGCAGGAAAGGCACTGAGCAGACCTGGCTCAGCCTGACTTTTTTACCCGGACACTGGCCCTTGAAACCTCCGCCGATGTCCACCAGCCACCACTGGGTTTCAGCTCCGGCCACCAGTCTTTTGCCGGAAACGTCCGAGCCCTGATAGCCGGTTCCCAGGCAGACCATTTCATCCACAGCCTTTTCATGGCAGAAGCGCAGAATATCGTGAAAGCTCCGGCAGTGCTCAGGGTCAAAGTCATCCCCTGAGGGATCAACAAGATGCAGGGGGCTGATGAGCTCAATTATCCTCTGCAGGGCCTGCTGGACAGGAGTGCCGAGCATGGTCTGCCGGGCTGTGTCCTGAATGGATTCTTCCACCAGCAGACCGGGGTACACAGCTCCCTGTCCGGCATCCAGGGTTATTTCCGAGCCCTGTTTAAGAAGCTGGACCGCACCTTCCAGGTTGAACAGGGCTGGAACATGGAATTCTCTGGCCACTGTGGCCAGATGTCCGGCTGCAGAGCCATGTTCAGTGATTATGCCGGCCACCCGGTCCATCAGGGCCGACCACCTGGGCATGGCTTCCCTGGTGATCAGGATGGAGCCCCGGGGCAGGTTTTCAGCATCAGCTGTGGAAGACACCAGGTGCACTTTTCCTGAGACAATGCCTGAACAGGCCGGGGTCCCTCCCTGAAGCAGGGGTTCAAGGCACTGGTTCTTAATTTTGTCCTTAAAGGCCTGCAGGGTTTTGTCCTCTTCTGAACCGGCCGGAGCAGAGGACTGGATCTGCAGGGGCCGGCTCTGCAGAATAACGGTTTCTCCCTCAGGGGTCAGGCACCATTCAATATCCTGGGGGCCGCCAAAATGTTCTTCCAGGGTCAGGGCCAGACCGGCCAGCTCCCTGGCCCGGGAATGGTCTATAACAGGAGATGAGGCTGCTTCCGGCTCCAGGGGTACAGTGATCAAACCCTGTTCAGCTGAATGGCGGATCATAAAGGGCTGGACATGGATCCGGCCGGCAACAGGCAGCTCCTGGTCCCGGGGACAGATAAAAACATCAGGATCAGCACTGCCGTCCACCAGGGCTGCAGGAAGACCAGGGAGCACGCTGATGACCACTTCCCTGGCTCCGGTTTCCGGATTGCTGGTATAAATGACCCCGCTGCACCGGGCATCCTGCATCAGGAGAAAGGCCGCGGCCATGAGCACATGGGAATCGCTCAGGCCCCGGCGGTGTCTGTAAAGCATGGCCCTGGCGCTGTATTTTCCGGCCAGGACCTGTTTGTAGGCCTGCTCCAGCTCTGAAACCGGCACATCCAGCACAGAAACATACTGCCCGGCAAAGGATGTGCCCAGGGTATCCTCGCCTGTAGCGCTGCTGCGTACTGCGAATTTGAGCTCCGGGCCGTGCTGTTTGCGCAGGTTTTCCACTGCCAGGCTGATTTCCCGGCTGACTTCCGGCGGTACAGCAGAGTCCATGATCAGTTGCTGCAGGCGGCGGCTGGTCTCATAAACCTGGGAAAGAGACTGGAAATCCACGCACTGGATGATCTGATCCACCTGCCTGGCCAGCTGGTTCTGATCCATGAAAAGCCTGTAGGCCCTGCAGGACAGAGCAAACCCGTCCGGAATCTTCATGCCTGAAATGGTCTGCAGTTCCCCCAGATTGGCTGCCTTGGCTCCGGCAGCCCCTGCCTCTGAAGCCCTAAGCTCTTTTATGCCCTTGAGGATCCAGATGTCTGCCGGGCAAGCTGCTGCCTGTTCCTCCTGCTCTATGCTGCTCAGCCTGGAATGAATTTCCTCGAATCTCTGAATAAGGCCCGGATATTTACCTGGAGCAATTTTGTCCATCAGGGCAATGACCCTGAAGACGCTGACAGAGATTTCAGAAATATTTTTGCGCAGAAATCCGAACCCGTAAACCTGACTGCCGTCCAGGGCCTTTTCAAGCTGAGACATGATTTCCAGGACTTTCTGGTTCAGCTGCAGCAGGTTTTTAAAGTTCCAGTACCTGGTTTTGAACTCCTGGACAGCCTGATCAGCGGGTTCTTCAGGACAGGGCCGGCAGCCCCAGCGGCGCAGCAGATTTGTGCAGATATCTTTGAATACAGTCATTAAATAATGGCCTTCAAGCAAACAGATTTTTTTGGAAAAGTTATTTCAGCCTGACAGCCTGACTTTAAGACCCAGGGGCTGTCCGGAAAACAGCCAGGGCAATCAGGACTTATTTTTGCAATATAAGTTTATCAATTCTTGTGCCATGAAAATTAAGACTTTAATTTCAGCTGGTTGTGCTGTTTGTGCAGAATTGGGCAAGCAAGGTGTTCTAAAATGAAACACTTTGCAGAGTTTAAGACAGGCCTGGACAGGTTAAGGCCTGACCAGACAGGACAATTGGCTGTTTCACTATGAAACAGGGGGTAATGGTTAAGGCTGAAGCAGAGGGATCAAAGAATTGTCCGTATGCAAAGGAGAAGCTCATGCCTGACAGGATTCTTATTGTTGATGACGAGGAAAAGACCAGAAAATATCTGGGGCGCTACATTGAAAGAAAGGGCTATGAGGTCCTTGCTGCTGAAAACGGTGAAAAGGCCCTGGAAGTAATCAGAAATGAAACAGTGCATGCCATGGTGCTGGACGTGCTTATGCCGGGCATGGACGGGATTGCTGTGCTTGAAGAGGTCAAAAAAATCAATCAGGATATTCCGGTGATCATCCTGACGGGATGCGCTACAGCTGAGCTGGGCATGAAAGGGATGAAGGCCGGGGCCTTTGATTTCATGAGCAAGCCCGTGAATCCGGCTGAACTGCTGAATCTGCTGGCTTCAGCCCTGGAGTACGGCAAATACCTGAAAAAAGGCATTGAATCCGTGGACATGCCTGAGCTGGAATAAGGCCGGTTCCGGGCAGGATGACGGTGAACAGCAGCAGGCAGGTCAGCAAGCAGATTCAGGACTTCTGTTTCATTGTGAAACATTTTCTGTCAGCATGAATCAGCAGGATCTCAGAATGAGCCCTGTTAAGATGCTGACCAGCTTATTATCCGGCTTGTGGCACGTTAATTGATTGGATGGTTTCCTGAAAAATCAAACACGGGGTAGTTTTGTGCGGGCCATACTGGTTCCTTTGTTCGGAACAAACCAATTCACGCTTAATGCGGTTAATTTTGCGGTGCATTTTGCTGAACGCAGTTCAGCCAGCCCGGTTTTTGTCCGGTTTGTCCGGGATATGACCGGCAATATGCCTGCAGAGAATCAGCAAACCAGAAATATTGAGCGAAAAATTCAGGAGCTGACTCAGGACTTTGTGGTCCGGGAGGCGGATTGCTCGGGTGATGTCTTTGATCTGCACGAATATGAGCTGGAAATCAGGCGTTTTGTGGAGATGTACGACATCAGCGAGATAATCATGTCTGCTCCAGGTCATGATCAGGATATTTACCCTGTGTTTCTGGAACATGTGGAAAGTCTGAAGCAGACAACCAACTGCAGGATAATTACGGTAAAAGATTTAAACAAAGGGTGCTGAAAACTATGGAAGCAAATGCTTTAACTGGTGAGATGATTCTTGTTCTGTTCATGATCGGTCTGGCCATCCTGCTTTTTGTCATGGAATGGATCCGGGTGGATATGGTGGCCATACTGATGACCATTTCCCTGCCTCTGCTGGGTCTGGTGACCCCCAAGGAGGCTTTTTCCGGATTCAGCAGCAATGCGGTCATCTCCATCATTGCGGTGATAATCATCGGGGCCGGGCTGGACAAGACCGGTCTGATCAACAGAGTGGTTGATCCCATTGTCAAGCTGGCCGGAAACAGTTCGTCCAGGGTGATAATCTTTATGGGATCCACTGTGGCCATTATTTCCAGCTTCATGCAGAATATCGGGGCTGCGGCCCTGTTTCTGCCGGCCATTAAAAGGGTATCCAAAACCCTGAATATTTCTCTTTCCCAGCTGCTCATGCCCATTGGTTTCTGTGCCATTATTGGCGGGACAGTCACCCTGGTGGGCAGCAGCCCCCTGATTCTGCTCAACGACCTGCTGGCACCCTATGAACTGGAGCCTTTCAGGCTCTTTGACGTGACCCCCATAGGACTGGCCCTGGTGGGCAGCGGCATTTTGTACTTCATTGTCATGGGCAGATTCGTGCTTCCCAAAGGGTCTGCCAAGGAACAGGAAGAATCCAGGGCCGTCCAGGCCACCCCTGCAGAAGCCTATGAAGGGATCAGCCTCGCTTTTGAGCTGAAAACCCCTGAAGACTTCGGCATGTTCATGGATCCCCTGACAGTCAAGGATGTCAAGGAACATTACCTGCTCAATGTGGTGGCCATTTCCGCCCGGGACAAGATCAAGCTCATGACCCTGACCCCGGAGATGGAGATAGGACCGGACAATGATCTGGCCGTGATAGGGCTGGAGGAAAATGTCAGGCGTCTGGCCAGAGATTACGGCCTGGAAATAAAGCCTGAACTGGAAGTTTTCAAGGATAACCTGGCCCAGTCCGTGTCCGGAGTGGTGGAGGCTGTAGTGGCCCCCAGGTCTGAGTTTATCAATAAGACCCTCAAGGAAGCCCATTT
Source organism: uncultured Desulfovibrionales bacterium (assembly GCA_964531185.1). Lineage (GTDB taxonomy): Bacteria > Desulfobacterota > Desulfovibrionia > Desulfovibrionales > Desulfonatronovibrionaceae > CAZHCY01. The sequence continues at coordinate 5,267 of CAZHCY010000151.1, forward strand.
CTGGGAGCAGTTCCAGGTCAACCCCCTGGCCATTTCCAGGGCTGAGGAAACCTTTTACACCGGGCTGAACGACATCAAGCTCAGAGCCGGAGATACCCTGGTTCTGCACGGCACATGGGAAAGATTCAATATCCTGCAGGAGCATCACAATTTCATCTTCACCACCCCGGTGAGCGAGGTGATGAAGCCTGACAAGGCCCTGGTGGCCGGATTCTGGCTGCTGACTGCTCTGGTCATGATCATTGTTTTTGAGATTCAGCTTTCCGTCTGTCTCATGACCGGGGCCTTCGGAATGATCCTGTTCAGGGTGCTGAACATTGACGAAGCATATCAGGCAGTGGACTGGCGGACGATTTTTCTGCTGGCCGGCCTGATCCCTCTGGGCATTGCCACCCAGAAAACCGGAACCGCAGCCTGGATAGCCCATACAGTCCTGAATTTTGTGGGGGATGTCCCGGGAGTGATCCTTCTGGCCACCATTGCCATTCTGTCCACATTCTTCACTCTGGTGGTCTCCAATGTGGGGGCTACGGTTCTTCTGGTGCCTCTGGTGGTGAACATGGCCATGACTGCAGGCATAGACCCCAGAATGGCCGCTCTGGTGGTGGGAATCGCCACCTCCAACTCCTTCCTCCTTCCCACTCACCAGGTGAATGCCCTGTATATGGGGCCAGGAAAATACAGAACAGTGGACTTTATGAAAGCCGGCGGACTGATGACCATAATCTTTCTGGCGGTGATGATTGCTGTCATGTATCTTTTCTACGGGATATGATAAAGGACCGGCAGCTTCAGGTGTTTGCCGGCCGGCAGCAGCAGATGTTCTGCAGCAGTTTAGCCATCTGCGTGCAGCACGGGGACTGCCCCCGGGCTGGTTTCCGCGCCCCTGAATGGTTACGGCTAAACTGTTGCGATGTTTTCAAGAGGTTGATAAGGATTAGAATTGGAACTAATGTATCTGTTCAGCGCTTTAGCATGAAATCCGGGTCCCCAGGGGCCTGTCCGGCCAGGCATTCAAAAGCCTTCAGAAAAAGGGCCAAAGAGCGGCTATTTTTTGGAAGGCTCCCGCACAGAAACATTTTAATAAGCAAGGGATCCAGGGGGCGGGGTGACCAGGGATGGTCAGTCAAACACACGGGGGAACTAAAGTGGCAACACTAGATTTGTTTTCCGACGTTCCGGTTTTTGCACGGGGAGTGGCGAAAATCCAGGCT
>CAZHCY010000152.1:0-6479 GCA_964531185.1 uncultured Desulfovibrionales bacterium
CACATGAATGCCCTGTTTTGCTCCCAGGGCAATGGTTCCGCCCATGCCGAACACCTCGTCATCCGGATGCGGAGCAAACACCAGCCAGGGGCCGGAGGGAAGAGGGGCTGGCTCAAATGGTATAAGGTCTTTTTCAATATCCATAATATGCTTGGCCAAAAAATCCACAAAGCTTCAGTATAGGTCACTGTCTCCCATGGTATAATAAAAATTGGCCCGGAGAAAATTTTCAGATCCGGGATAATTGAAAACAGGCCCGGTAAGATGCAGCTTGCTTGGCTCAGGCAAACGGCAAAAACCCATTTTGTCAAGCACACTGTCCCACCACTTCGGCCTGGATGGAAACCAGCAGATAATCCTCTTTGCCTCCTTAAATTCATCAAATGTTTGCAGACAATTCAACAGATAGGGCACCCAGTCATGAAACCGGGGGTCAAAAAGTCCATCCACCCATTCAATATCAGGCCCTGCCCGGTGAAATACAGACCAGCCAGCCAGTCTTGATCTTTTTTTAAGGATCAGCAGGGTGTAATGTTTGTCAGGATGAAAAAGATATCTCCAGTTCAGATAGGCTGATGACCTTGTGGTCAGACAACTGTAATCCGGTCCGATCCTGTAAAAAAAATCATCAAATTCACTGCCGGCTGATGATAGTTGTTCCACCCTGATCCCATAAAGCAGAGCCGACGGCTTTCTTTTGCTTATATGATGCGGCGCGGAACTATCCAGGCCCCGGAAAGGGATTCCTTCCACATCCATATAATCAAAGAGCAGCCTTCCCAGCCGCAGACTGTGTCCTGTACCAAATCCATAACCAAAGGGAATATCTTGAGCGTGATTTTCTTGAAAATGCTTAAATGCTCTGGCCAGGGGACTTTTCTTTCTGAATCCCGCCCCCCTGAATTCAGGCCTGCTCATTTTATCGCCTAAATGATAAGTCCTGAAGCTCTCCGGAAGAGGTGATCCTGAGAAATTGCTCACCAGAACCGGATATCCCCCATAGTGAGCAGCAAGCTGCTTTTTTTCTGACTCAGTCAGGCTTATGGCCCCCGGCCCCCAGGGATGGTCCCGGTACTTCCAGTACCAATGCTCAAGAGACCTGTTTTCATGAAAAACCTCGTTGAACATGGCCAGTATCCTGGACTCATCTCCTGGTTGATAATTTCGGGCAGTCAAACCATACATTCTTATATTTCTTCCTGCCTGGTCCAGCAGTATACCGGACCGGTTTTCCCCTTGCCTTCAGAGCTGCCGAATCTGAAATAATACCTGCCAGGAGCCAGATTATCAACACAATTCACGGGCATCCAAAAATCTCTCCCCTGCCCGAAACAGCCTACTGAGGGAATAAAATCCCGGTTGGGGCTCCATTCAAACAGCCAGGGGTCAAATTCCGGCGGCGGACTGAGCTTCAAAGGGCTGCTTATGTGTCGGGGCTCTGTTTGTTGTGCATTTCTGAACCTAAAATACTTTAAGCGGTCCAGGTTTTTTTTAAAAATTCTGGTTTTAAGATTGTCATGCTTTTCCAGAAAAACTTTCTGGGATTTGGCCATCAGCAGTCCTTTTCTTGCAAAGTTGCCGATGTCGCACTGGTTGTAAGAATGCACAGCCCTGGCCCTGGGATGGATCGCACATCGGTAGCCTGCTTTTTTAAGCCTTAGAGAAAGGTCAGTGTCTTCGAAATAAACAAAAAAATCAGGGTCAAAAAGGCCTCCTGCCTTATCCACAGCATCTCTTCTCAGCAAAACATGTCCGCCGCAGATATTTCTTACTTCACAAAGTCTACTGCTTTTCCAGACTGTTATGCTGTAGTTTCTCCACCACTTACGGACCAGTCTGTAGGCAGCCGAGTCCAGCCCCAGTCTGCTTAATTCCGGCTGAATAAAAAAAAGTAACGGATCATGAGCCGGGGGGATATAAAAGCGCATCTGTTCATCCCAGAATGCCTGGGGACTTACCGCCCCAAGATCAGGCTGTTTTTCAAGACTATCATACAGAAGCGGCAATGCCTTTTCTGAAAGATAAGCATCCGGATTAAGCAAAAGGATATATTTTGATTCAGAAGTATCGAACACCTGATTGCACGCTCTGGCAAATCCCTTGTTATCCTTATTTATAACCAGGTTCACGCCCCTGGGCAGAACTCTTTGCAGCTCATTCTGCTCATGGCTGTCAGCACTGTTGTCCACCACATGGATATCCACCATTTCAGCTTCTGGTGACTCAAGTAATGACCTGACAGCCCTCGCAATTAAACTGCTGGAAAAAAAATTAATGATTATGGCTGTAACTGGGGAAGAACTTTTCATTAAAAAACCTCAAATGAGCAGAGATAATTGCTACCTAACGAAAAACAAAATCAGCAGACATTTGGCCCTGGGATAGCTGAATATCCCATAGACAGTACCCTGTGCCGGGAAATAGCCGGCATCCTGAATTTCCCAATCTGGCAGCCCTATGTATCCTCCCCTGCCCAGTGTACAGTAAAGTGGACTTCATATTAAACCAGACGGCAAAACCCTTTTAAGGACCTCTGTGAGGGCAATGGAACCTGCTACTACCAGAGCAAAATACACAAAGTTCACTATTCCTCCCTGCCCGGAAGTAAAAAAAGGCATCAGAGCTATCATAATAAAGCCATGCACACAGTAAATGCCCAGAGAATTTCTGCTGATTAAGCAAATCAAAGCAGGGACAGACCAGTCAATCCTCAAAAAAACCAGGAATACTGCAATCGCCCCGAAAACAACAGAAAGCCTGGCGTAAGCAGGAAGGATCAGGCCGTCAAAGTCCATCTCAGGCTCGGCTTTCAGATAATTCCACTCCAGGGCGGACATTGTCGCAAACAGCAGGACACACCCCACAAAAATCCAAAACCTTACATATCTGCTCCAGCTTTTTAAGCCTGCGCCTTCCATCCTGGCTATGGCCAGGGAAACAAAAACATAAGGAATAAAGTTCAGAGGACTCCAGTAGGCCACGGGCATGCAGTTCAAAAACCCGCCGGAGCATAAAAAAGGAAAACTGCCCACCACTAGCAGGGAAACCGCCAGCAGGACCAGGACTGTTATCAAAGACCTCCCCCTGAACATCCGGCATAAACAAGTGCATAGCATCAGAGAAAACAGAAAATAAAATAAAGTGTTTCCCCCTGCCGGTATAAAAATCAGCAGCTCCATCCATGTATCCGGCAACTGGTAATTTATGCCCGGCACTGTCTTTAAAATAATGATTGCTATGAGCAGCCAGAAAAAATATAGTTTTGCCAGTCTGAGCATCCTTGGCCTGAAATAGCTTTGGTCTGCCCAACCTTTCCTGCAGAACAGAAACAGTGAAATAAGAAAAAAGACTGGGACAGCCAGATGAAAACAATTAAAATAAATCAGATCAACCGGACCAATGTTATGCTCAGCAAAGCTTTGAGGCTCCAGAGCACTGGTTTTTCCCAGCACCTGCACATGCCAGCCCACAATCACAAGACACATGACCGCTCTTGCCCAGACCAGACCGCTATGCTGTGCCTGGTCAGAAAAATTCAGGTTCTTGTACACTCTATGATAATCCGGCAGAAACTATGGCTAAACATGATAAGATCACAATAAATGATTTTGGTTCTCAGTGGACCAGATTCAGAAACAATACAGGTTTCTACGCTTCCACTGAGGTTTTGCGCAATCTTTTAAGCCCGCTCATGCCCCCCCAATCCCTGAAGGGCAAAAAAGTCGCTGACGTGGGTGCTGGCACAGGACGCTATACCAGAATGCTGCACGCTCTGGGAGCTCAGGAAATAGTTGCTTTGGAACCTTCCCAGGCCTTCCATGTACTCCAGGAAAACGTTTCAGACCTGAAAAATGTTCAGTGTCTTAAACTGACAGCGCAGGAAATTCCGGCCCTGGACTTTGACTTTATTTTCTGCGCTGGTGTGCTTCAGTTTATTCCGGATCACATAACAGCCCTTATGGCCATCCGCCAGGCTCTGAATAAGGATGGCAAAGCCTTTTTCTGGGTTTACGGCCGGGAAAACAACACTGCTTATCTGTCTCTCATCAAGCCCTTGCGATTCATTACCACCCGGCTGCCGTCCCAGGCACTTGACAGACTGGCATCCCTTCTTGTTCTGCCCGCTTCAGCCTATGCCGTCTTGAGTGCTTTCCTGAATATCCCCCTGGCTGATTACATGAATAACTATTTTTCAAAAATGAATTTTCTATCCAGAAAAATGATAATTTATGACCAGTTAAATCCTGTATTTTCCAGATACTTTACCAGGACTGAGCTCTTCCAGGCCCTGGAGCAGGCCGGGTTTTCCGACATCCATATGCACCACCATTTAAACTACAGCTGGAGCGCCCTGTGCAAAACATGAGCAGGCCAGGCCTGTCCCCGTGCCTCATGCAAATGGCTGAACTGTTATGCTGATCCCTGACTCCCGGGACTTCAATTTTTTCTGTGCAACCATAACTGCCACGGGGACAAAAGGGCATAAGGAGGTTGATGTTCACCCATGCAGAAGGTCATGCCGGCAGCCTGTCCCAGCCAGTGCTGGCTGGTGAACATTTATCCAGCTAAGGCCTGCTTTCGCCGTAAGCCATCAGGTTGGAGGTCATTCCCAGAAGTCTGAAGTTTTTGATCTTGACTGATGCCTTTCCAGGAAAAAGCTGTCTTAAACCATGCCGGTCAAGAAGATTCAGATTATCTGTATTCGCCCAGAAATTCTTTCCCATAAGTTTAAGGACCTTTTGATGTCTGCTTTGCGGAAGCCAGTGGAGAAACGGCAGCAGGGTATGAAATTCCACAGGGAAAAAACGGTTGGGAGTAAACACACAGAATCTGCTGCTTACCCTTAAGAGTTCACGCACCAGTGCTTTCTGCCTGAAGTAGTGTCCTGAATGCTCGAGCACAGCCGCACAAAAAGAAAGGTCAAAGGACCTGTCAGCAAAAGGAAGCTGATATTTTTCGGTTCTGACCAGGGTAACTGAAGGAAATTGCCTTTTCAGGCAGCTAAGATCCTCAATTCCGGTCCCCACAACATTCCAGGGATAGGGATACCATTTCTCAAAAAAATTTGATTCAGGCAGACTGGTATCCGGAGTAAGCCCAACATCCACGATCCTGGTGGCTGGTCCGGGTTTGAAAAAGGCCATGAATTCTTTAAACATCCGCCTTCTCATCCTGAGTGACATCATGGAGGCAAATTTCCTCAAGGGATGGTTTCTGGAAAAATAGTCCACTCCTTCAGATGTCACTTGTTCACCCCAAGGACTGCCAGGGCAAACCCGAAAACCATAACCTGCAGACCCATGCCTATGCAGGTCAGGCCGGGAATTACATTGCGCAGGCTTTCCTGAAAGAGCATAGGCCCGAAACCCGCTTCCGTCCACTGTATAAAAGCTGCTCCAAATATAATCACCCCGGCTATCAAAAATAAAAACCCGGCAATTATCCCCCATTCCAGGGGACGACTGTTGATGATCCTTTCCCAGAAGGCAACCCCTGGAATCAAACCTGACATGGCAGCATAGGCCTTTATTAGCAGCCCAAAAGCCATGATCTGAAATCCTGACATCAGGGCGGTGTTGAAAGCCAGCAGGGAATTAATGTCAAAAACCACACCACCCACCTGTAAAGGAGCAGGCAAGAGCAGAATATATCCGGCCAGGCCCGCGGCAAAAAGCAGAAAACCAGGAATCATGAACAGCCAGGTTGGACTCAAAAGAAGCATGAACCGCAGATGTCTCCAGCCGTCTCGAAAACTTCTCAGATGGGGGGGCCTGCTTCTCTTGTCCGGTCTCAACGTGATGGGGATCTGTGCTATTGCAAGGCCCTTGAGGGTGGCTTTAACTACCATTTCCGAGGCAAATTCCATCCCTACGGTTCTCAGGTCAAGATCGAGAATCTTTTCACGGTCAAAAGCCCGCAGACCGCAATGAAAATCATCTACCGGAGCAGAGAAAAAAAGCCGTCCCAGGGCGGACAGAAAAGGATTGCCTATCCACCTGTGCTTCCAGGGCATGGCTCCTTTTTCTATTCTTCCGCCTCCCCGGGGGAGACGGCAGCCCATCACCAGATCATTGCCGCGACGAAGCTCAGTCAGAAATGCCGGCAATTCATTGAAGTCATAACTCCCGTCCGCATCTCCCATGAGTATGTATCTGCCTCTGGCCGCCCGTATACCTTGCATAAGAGCACTTCCATATCCCTTCACCGGCACATGCACCACTCTGGCCCCAAAACTAAGAGCTGTGTCCACCGAACCATCTTGACTGCCGTTATCAGCCACAATCACTTCACCAGTCACCTTTAAACGTTCAAGGGCCTCAAAGGCTTCAGCAAGGCAAATTCCCAGAGTCTCTTCTTCGTTGAGGCATGGAATTATTATGGAGACTTCCAAGTTTTGTGCAGCCATCAAAACTCCCAAAAACAGAAATTGTAACAGTTTAGCCCTTTTTAAGGGCGCAGGGGACAGGCACCCCGTCACC
>CAZHCY010000153.1:0-6476 GCA_964531185.1 uncultured Desulfovibrionales bacterium
AGCCGTGCCTCATGCAAACGGCTAAACTGTTACCATGGATTTTTTGCCTGCTTAGCTTTCTGAATCCTGGGCAGGGAAGACAGAAAATCCATGCTGGGCTGCAGACCCTGCTCCCTGAAAATCAGACACGTCCTGGAAGCATCCGCCACTGCCCTTTCTTTTAATTCCTGCTCACCTGGTTCAAAATCATCCAGCACATATCCTGCCAGATCCTGCCCTGTTTCCGGACGTCCTACCCCGAACCGCAGTCTGGAAAAATCTCTGGTACCCAGATGGTGGGCTATGGATCGAAGACCGTTGTGTCCGGCCAGACCGCCCCCGGTTTTGATTCTGAGCCTGCCTAAAGCCAGGTCCACCTCATCGTGGATTACCAGCAAATTGCCTGTGTCCATGCAACCTGGCCTCAGCACGGAACCCACCGCAGCCCCGCTTCTGTTCATATAGGTCAAAGGCTTGATCAAAAGCCAGACCGTCTGATCCTCAAGGTTCAGCCACTGCCAGAGTATATAGGCGGAACATTTTTTCTTAAGGGTCAGCCTTTGCCCGGACATGTGCTGAATGTCTTCCATGAGCCTGTCCAGGATCATAAAACCAATATTGTGCCTGGTATTGGCATATCTTGCCCCTGGATTGCCCAGACCGCAGATGATTCCGGTCATGTTCATGGTTTGCTGATGCCTGTGGAAGATTCATTGAAAAGGCATTGCCCGGTTTTAACCGTCTCTGCCGGAACAGTCCCTGAGCCAGGAGGCCGTTCCCTGTGCTTAGCCGGTACCTGCTGAAACTCAGAACAGCTTGAGCAAAACCTGGCTGCAGTTTTTGTCAGGTTGTTAAAAAAGCTTAATGCCCAGGATTTATTAAGCAGTCCAGAACCGCTGAAAAGCAAAAGCCCCTGAAAAGGGGCTTTTATAAACAATATAACTGCTACCCTGAATTTAGCCTTCAGAGCCTGCTTTCTCAGTTTCCGGGGCTTCGAGTCCTTCTTCCTCTCCAGGTTCTGTTTCTTCAGCCTCCTGATAAGGATGAACCAGCCCCACCACAGCAAAATTTTCTTCAAAATCCACCCGGGTGCCGGAAGGAAGCTGCATGTCTTCAATATTGATATTGTCTCCAATATCAAGCTTGGTGACGTCAACAACAATCTGGTTGGGGATGTTGACCGGCAGACAGGTAACATCCAGGCTCTGCCTGTAAATTTCCAGCACACCGCCGTCTTCTGCCCCCTTGGGCTTGCCGGTCAGCTCCACGGGCACGGAAACAGTCACTTCCTTGCTCAGATCAACTCCGTAAAAATCAATGTGCATAAACACTGTTTTAAAGGGATGTTTATCCACCGCCCAGATCAGAGCCGGTTTTTTCACTGTCTGATTGTTCTGTTCAAACTCAAGCTCCACCACAGAGGTTGATCCGGCCTTGAGCCAGACCTTGTGAAAAAGCCCCTCCCTGATCTTAAGGGTAATGTTTTCCCCGTCAGGGCTGTAGAATACCGCTGGTATATAATCTCTGGCGCGCAGCTTTCTGGCAGCTTCCTTGCCGGTTTTTTCTCTGGTTTCCGCCTTTAGATTCACAAGCTCGGACATCCTGTTCTCCTTACAATTTTCAAAATCTTGCCTGGGTTAAATCAAAATGCATCAGTGAGAAAACAAAACACTCACCGAGGATTCAGTATGGATATTATGAATGGCTTTTGCCAGAAGACTGGCCACGGAAATGGCTCTGAACTTGGAACAGGCCCTGGCCTTTTCACAGAGGGGAATGGTATCCGTGACTACAACCTCGGAAAAACATGATTTGTCAAGTCTTTCCACAGCAGGTCCGGACAGAACCGCATGTGTGGCGCAGGCCAGCACCTGACTGGCCCCCTTTTCAGAGAGCACCTTGGCTGCCTCCACCATGGTCCCGCCGGTATCTATCATATCGTCAAGAACAATGGCCACCTTATCTTTGACATCGCCGATGACCCGCATGGCTTCGGATTTATTGGGGGTATGCCGTCTTTTATCTATAATGGCCAGATCCGCCCCGATGCGCTTGGCATAGGCCCGGGCTCTTTCAGTGCCGCCTGCATCAGGGGAAACCACCACAGCCTGATCTCCAAACTGCCTCAGATAAGTCAGCAGGACTTCAGCTGCAAAGAGATTATCCACCGGAATATTGAAAAAGCCCTGGATCTGTCCGGAATGCAGGTCTATGGTCAGCAGCCGGTTGACTCCGGAAATATTTATAAAGTCAGCCACCACTTTGGCGCTGATGGGCACCCTGGGCACTACTTTCCTGTCCTGACGGGCATATCCGTAATATGGAACCACAGCAGTTACCCGCCCTACACTGGCCCTTTTCAGGGCGTCCAGCATGAGAAACAGCTCCATGAGATTATGGTTGACCGGTGCACAGGTGGGCTGGACAACAAACACGTCGTCGCCGCGGACATTGTCACCGATCTCGATTCTGCTCTCCCCGTCGCTGAATGTGCAGACCAGGGTGGGACTCAGATTCATCCCCAGATGATCGCAGATCCCTCTGGCCAATTCAGGATTGGCATTGCCGGTAATAATTTTCAGCTCTCCGTGACGTGGCATGAGCATACCCTCATAAATTGGCTGGGGCGGAAGGATTCGAACCTCCGAATGACGGGACCAAAACCCGTTGCCTTACCGCTTGGCCACGCCCCAGCAGAAAAAAATTAAAATTTATAATAGTAAAATGGAATGGATTCCCGGGCAAGCAGGTTACAGGCTGCTGAAACTCGGGCCCGGGATCTGAAGACCGCCACCAGGCTGGAACCAGACCCGCTCATTACACATCCGGCTGCACCAGATTTGAGCATGTCTGTTTTAATGCGTCTTATTCCGGGATAATATTTAAAGACCACCTGTTCAAAGCTGTTGGCCATGAGCAGATTTTCCTCAAGAGGGGAACCATTATCTTCTGGTAAAGAACTTGTCAAGGCGCGATTTTCCGGGTCTGCCGGGTTTTTTCCTTCCAGATCCCATTGCCTGTACGCCCACCCCGTATCAACATGAATCCCCGGACAGATAAGCAGCATCATGAGTCCGGACAAATCAAGGCTGATATATTCCAGTTCCTGCCCCATACCCTTGACCCGGGCCGGGTGACCATCCATGAAAAAAGGGACATCCCCGCCCGTCCTGGCCGCCAGCAGGTGAAGAGCATCCCTGTCCAGGGCCTTGCTGCCGGCCATCCTGTTCAAAACAGTCAGCAAAGCTGCGGCATTGGCACTGCCGCCTCCCAGACCTGCCCCTGCTGGAACATTCTTTTGCAGATAAATCTTGAGTCCCGGCTCATAACCGGTCTTGCGGGCAAAAAGCTGGTAAGCCTTGAAAAGAATGTTGGACGGATTTTCCAGATGAGCAGGACAGCACCTGAGCCTGAGCCCGGGAGTATTGGACCGCTCAACACTCATGCTGTCTGACGGCCTGGGCAGGGGAAGGAAAACAGAGTCAATATTGTGCAGGCCGTCTTTTCTTTGACCAAGAATCTTCAGGTAAAGATTGACCTTGCATCCGGTTAAAAAATAAAAATCTTCCGACATGGAAGGAAATTTAACCTGAACTGAACCTGGTGTCCAGGAAAAGAGCCAGGAAAAATTCTGTCCAGCTTAAAGCAGAGATAAAGGCAATTCTGCTGATCAGATTAAAATCCAGTCCGGGTGCGGTCAAACTGACCTTAAATGCAGGCCCCTGACCGCTAACCCGGACTGAAGGCTATTTTCAACTGCTTATCAGTTATTCATCAAGAGGAATCGTTCTGAACAGAGTCTGACCCTGCCTGTTGATGAGCAGCATGAGCACCTGTTTGGGTTTGGCATCCTGTTCAATAATATTTTCAAACTGACCAGGCCCTGTAACTTCCCGGCCGTTGGCCTGCAGAATCAAGTCCCCCTGGTTGATATCAGCGGCGTATGCTGCTGAACCTGATTCCACCTGGGTCACCAGAAGCCCTGCAGGAGCATCAAACCCCAGGGCGGCGGCCTCTTCTTGAGTAGGCCTTCTCAGGTTCATACCCAAAACAGTGTCATGTCCTGGTTCATCTCCTCTGTCCCGGGCTGCAAGCTTGGAATCCCGTTCCCCCAGAGTGACCTTAACCTGTTTTTCCCGGCCGTCCCGCCATATGGTTAGATTAATATCCGAGCTGGGAGCAATGCTTCCTATGCGCCGGGTCAGGTCAGAGGCGTCTTCCACCTGCTTGCCGTCAATGGCAGTTATCACATCTCCAGGCTTAAGACCTGCCTTGTCAGCCGGATCACCCTGAGTCACCCCGGCCACCAGCGCTCCGGAAGGATCATCCAGACCCAGAGCCCTGGCGGAATTTTTGTCCACATTCTGGATGGTCACTCCAAGCCAGCCGCGGCTGACCTTTTTTCCCTGCCTGAGCTGCTCAATAATTTCCTGGGCCATGTCGCTGGGGATGGCAAAGCCTATGCCCTGTCCGGAAGCCACTATGGCTGTGTTGATGCCCACCACTTCACCGTCCATGTTCAGAAGAGGGCCGCCGCTGTTGCCCGGGTTAATGGAGGCATCGGTCTGGATAAAATTATCATAGGGTCCGGCCCCGATTATTCTGCCCTTGGCACTGACTATTCCGGCGGTAACCGTATGATTCAGCCCGAAAGGATTGCCTATGGCCATTACCCATTCTCCCACCTGGAGCTTGTCCGATTCTCCAAAAGAAAGATTAGGCAGATCAAAATCCGCCTCCACCTTAAGCAGGGCCAGATCTGTTTCCGGATCTGTGCCGATGACGGTTGCCTTTAAAACCTCCTCGTTTCCGTTCACCTGAAATGAGGCCTTGATCTCATCCGCACCTTTTATGACATGATTGTTGGTCACAATATATCCATCTTTGGAAATTATAAAGCCTGATCCCAGGGAGCGTTGTTCACGGGGAAACGCCTCTCCCTGCGGGCCGCCGAAAAAACGGTCAAACTGATCAAAAAAGTCTTCAAAAGGATGGCCTTTGGGAAACCTTTGAAAAAACTGATCAAAACCGGGCTGCTCAACCATTTTAACCGTACTGATGTTCACCACTGCATCCCCGGTTTTTTCAGCCAGATCGGCAAATTCAGGCAAAGCCGCCCAGGACTGAGCAGCAGAAAAAAGAACGACAATCATAAAACAGAAAACAGCGTACCGAACTTTGCGCATTACATACCTCCAGTTGCCCGAACCGTTAATCGGGCAGTTTTTGTATTCATAATACCGGACAATAATACCGCGGTCATGATTGTAAAGCATTTTCCGGACCCGGCAGGAAAATCATCCTGAAGACCACCCAAATTTAACTTAATAAATTTAAGTTGATTTAAAAAACTGTTTTGCATAAGCTGGGCAGCGCTTATTCAGACTTCATTAAACAACAGTCATAACCTGAGGTAATTCATGCTGGAGAATGATATCCCCCGTCCGTGGCTGAATAATTACGACCGACAGGTCAATCCTCATCTGCATTATGAAGAAATTCCCGTCTATGAATATCTGGACAGGATTGCTGATAAATATCCCAGCCGCAAAGCCGTAGTTTTTAACAACTGGAAAATTTCCTACAAAAAACTGAAGCAGCTAACTGAAACCGTGGCTGCCAATCTGCAGGAGCAGGGCTTAAGCCCCGGTGACCGGGTAGCCATTATGCTGCCCAATCTTCCCCAGACCATAATTGCTTATTGGGCTGTTCTCAAGGCTGGAGGTACGGTTGTTTTGACCAATCCCCTGTACATGGAAAAGGAGATGATTCATCACTTTACTGATTCCGGGGCCAAATTCCTCATCACCCTGGACCTGCTCTGGGACAAAATAGCTGCATTACTGCCCCGGTTTCCTCTGCAGAAAATCTTCATCACCAGGATTCCGGACTGTCTGCGTTTCCCCCTGACCCTGCTTTATAACCTGAAAATGCGCAGGGAGAAAAAGCTTCCCAATATTCCATTTGATGACCACAAGATAATCCCCTGGAAAAGGCTGCTCAAAAAAAACACCCCTTTGAGCAGATTTACCCCCAATCCCAAGCATGATCTGGCAGCGCTGCAGTATACCGGCGGCACCACAGGAGTGTCCAAGGGCGTTATGCTCACCCATTTTAATCTGGCAGCCAATGTCAGGCAAGCCACAGCCATTCTGCACGAAATAGGCCCGGAAAACACTGTGCTCGGGCTTCTGCCTTATTTTCACATTTACGGCCTGACTGTCTGCGTAAACTTTGCCACAGCCATTGGAGCCACCCTGGCCCCCTACCCCAGATTCGTCCCCAGGGAAGTGCTCAAGGCCATCCAGAAAGTCAGGCCCACAATTTTTACATGCGCCCCTGCTGTTTTCATGGCCCTTCTGCAGCAAAAGGGCATCAACAAGTTTGACCTGTCTTCCATCAATTATTGTGTTTCCGGCTCAGCGCCCATACCTGTGCAAATAATTTAGCGGTTCAAGAAAATGACCGGTTCTAAAATCATTGAAGGCAACGGGCTT
>CAZHCY010000154.1:0-6471 GCA_964531185.1 uncultured Desulfovibrionales bacterium
GGCACAGGAAGCATCATGGTTGCAGAAAGTGGGGGAACCGATCCCGCGCATCAGCGCCCTGTGCAGGTCCCGTAAAGGCCCGCCTCGATCAGACCAGAGAACAGACCGGGCTCCATGCTCTTCAATGATTTTTTTCAGCTTCTCAGCCACATAGTCCAGGGCTTCGTCCCAGCTGGCCCTGCGCCATTTACCTTCACCGCGCTCCCCTTCGCGGATCAGGGGATGCCTGATGCGGTCTGGATCATTGATCAGTCCGGCACCTGCCGCCCCCCTGGCACAGAGAGCCCCTTTAAGTGCTGAATGAGGATTGCCCTGAATAAACTTGAGGCTGTCCCCTTCCAGATCCACCTGGATGGGACACCTCACCGTACACATTCCGCAAACGCTGAAAACACTGTTGGTTGTCATAGATTCCTCCCGAATTTTCTGCTCAGTTAGCAGAACCTCAGATTTATGACAAGCAAAAAATAGACTTTGGGAAAAAAATATCAAGCATTTTTCCCTTGACATAAACTTGAAATCAAGGTTTAAGATGCCAAATGTTTTTTTTAACATGTTGATTTACCTTTTTAACTTTACCTTCAGGGGAAGTGTGCAGCCATGACTTTTACCTGGATACATTACGCTATCATTCTTTTTTTTATCAGCGGAGTACTGTTTGCTGTCGGGCCTTTTATTTTATCCATGCTCATTGCGCCAAAAACCAGGTCCCCTGAACTTGCAATGCCCTATGAATGCGGCATGGAACCCTATGGATCAGCCTGGGTCAAATTCGGTATTAACTACTATTTTTACGCTCTTCTTTTTCTGGCCTTTGACGTTGACGTGCTCTATCTCTTTCCTGTAGCCACTTATTACGCAGAGGCTCAGGGTCCTGTCCCCTTTATAAAGCTTCTCATCTTCATAGTCATTCTGTTTGCTTCTGTTTTATACTTCTGGAAAAAAGGAGTCTTTACATGGCCCAAAAGAATCAGGTTCTAAATATCCGCAAAGCTGATACAGAGATTGACCAGCCTCTGGTAAATATGACCCTGGTCCAGAAGTATGTGGATATCTGCCGTTCCATGTCTCTTTGGCCCATGACCTTTGGACTGGCCTGCTGCGCCATTGAGATGATGGCCATAGGCATGGCCAGATTTGATGTGGCCAGATTCGGAGCCGAGGTTTTCCGCCCCTCACCAAGACAATCAGACCTGATGATAGTT
This sequence comes from uncultured Desulfovibrionales bacterium, assembly GCA_964531185.1. Taxonomy (GTDB): domain Bacteria; phylum Desulfobacterota; class Desulfovibrionia; order Desulfovibrionales; family Desulfonatronovibrionaceae; genus CAZHCY01. Next base: position 1,206 of record CAZHCY010000154.1, read on the forward strand.
GCCGGCACTGTTTCCAGGAAAATGGCCCCCATGATAGTCCGCCTTTATGAACAGATGCCTGCCCCCAAGTGGGTCATTGCCAAGGGCAACTGCGCCATTTCCGGAGGCCCGTTTCAGTTCCACGGCCAGTACGCCATTGTGGAAGGCATTGACCAGCTGATACCTGTGGACGTTTATGTGCCTGGTTGTCCTCCCAGGCCGGAAGGTCTTCTTGAAGGTCTGTTTCAGCTTCAGAAAAAAATCACCAACAAACGCTGGTGGCCGGTCCCTGAAGGAGGTGAGTCATGACTGCTGAACTGGATCTCCATGAACTCATCGAACAGTGCAATGCCTGTACTGATGCCGGGGCCCTGGGCTGTTATGCTGATCTGTTCATACTGCCCCGGGACCTGGAGACTGCAGCCGCAAAACTGCGCAGGGCAGACTTTTTCATTGAGGATATCAATTGTGTGCATATTCAGGAAGGGTTCCTGCTTCTTTATCATTTTGATCATTTTGATCAGCCCGGCCGCATTTCCCTGAGAATCATCATAAGCCCTGACAATCCTGAAATACCATCCATATCTTCCATATTTCCTGGTGCAAACTGGCACGAACGGGAATGCTTCGACTTTTTCGGGATCAGGTTCAAAGGCCATCCCAACCTCATCCCTCTGCTGCTGGATCCTGAACACCAGGGCCCTCCTCCCCTGCTCAAGGACCAAAAGGACCTCAAGGACCTTTATCAGCTTTCTCCGTGCCGCACAGGCAAAATTCCCCCCAATGTCCAGGAACTTTCTGAAGTTATAAATCAAATGGCCTCATCCGGCCCACAGGAAGAGTCATGAATCTGGATTTAAAATTAGACACTGCCGGCGACTTTTACGCCCGGAAATTCCAGCCTACCCAGCGCGAGGACACCCTGGTGCTGAACATGGGACCCCAGCATCCTTCAACCCACGGTGTCTTGAGGATACTGCTGGAGATTGACGGAGAATACATTGTCAGGGCCGATCCGTGACTGGGCTACGTCCACGGCATGCAGGAAAAGATGGCGGAACTGAAGACCTTCCCCCAGTATCTGCCGAACACGGGCCGGGTTGATTACCTGCATGCCCTGGCCTGGAACTGGGCCTATGTCGGGGCCGTGGAAAAAATCATGTGCATTGAGGTCCCGGACCGGGCCGAGTTCATAAGAGTCATCACCTGCGAACTGAACCGCATCAATTCCCACCTGCTGTGGTGGGGAGCCTATCTTCTGGACCTGGGAGCCTTTACCCCCATCATGTACGCCTTTGCCGACCGGGAAAAAGTCATGGACATCCTGCAGCGGATCACCGGTTCCAGGCTCACTTATTGTTACTACCGATTCGGCGGTGTCAGCGCAGACATAGATGACCGGTTCATTTCCCAGGTACGGGAGTTCTGCCTGGATATGGAGGAAAGACTCAAGATATACAAGGACCTGGTCACGGACAATATCATCCTGCGCAAAAGAGTGGAGGATATCGGCTTTATTGATGTGGACACCTGCCGGGCCTATGGGGCCACAGGACCGGTGATCCGGGGATCAGGCAAGGCCTATGATACCCGAAAGGCTGAACCCTACTCTGTTTACAACCGTTTCGACTTCAAAATTCCTGCTTATGAACAGGGTGACGCCATGTCCAGGTATCTGGTGCGCATGGAAGAGATCAGGCAAAGCATCAGCATAATCATGCAGGCCCTGGACCAGCTTCCTCAGGGCAGACACATGAATCCCCTGGCTCCTCAAAGGCCCAAGCCCCCCAAAGGTGAAGTCTATTTTGCAGTGGAAAGCGCCAGGGGCAAGGTTGGGCTGCACCTGGTCAGCAGCGGAGGCGGCAAAGCTTACAGGCTCAAGCTGCGCTCCCCGAGTTTCTGCAACCTGAGCCTGTTTGCCGAAGTGTCCGCCGGGACCCTTATTGCTGACGCAGTCAGCATTCTCGGCAGCCTGGACCTGGTAATTCCGGAGATAGACAGATGATGGCATCAATTCCCATGCAGCTGATTATCATTGCCGTAGGCCTGATGGCCATAATGGCCTTTATTGGATTAAACGGCCTGGTGCTGGTGTATTTGGAGCGCAAAGTAGCCGGTTTCATCCAGCGACGTCCCGGACCCTATGAAGTAGGCCCCAGAGGAATCCTCCAGCCCCTGGCAGACGGCCTCAAGCTGGTGGGCAAGCAGATGTTCACCCCCAAAGGAGCAGACACCCTGCTTTACTGGCTGGCCCCTATCCTGTCCATGGCCCCGGTTCTGGTCTGTTTTCTGGCTGTGCCCTTCGGCCCCCATCTCACCTTTTTCAAGGATCTCAATGTGGGCCTTATTCTGATTCTGGCTTTTTCCGGCATAAATGTTCTGGCCCTGTGCCTGGCCGGGTGGGCCTCTCAGAACAAATACGCCCTGCTGGGAGCGGCCAGGGATATTTCCCAGTCCGTGGCCTATGAAATTCCTCTTCTTCTGTCGGTTTTGCCCATTGTTTTCATGACCGGGACTTTCAATCTGTATGAGATTTCAGCCGGTCAGGGGGCCTGGCCCTGGCAGTGGCATTTTTTCACCCAGCCTCTGGCCTTTGTAATCTTTTTTATCTGCGCCCTGGCTGAAACCAACAGGGCTCCCTTTGACCTGCCTGAAGCAGAAAGCGAACTTACAGCCGGTTTTCACACCGAGTATTCCGGCATGGGATTCGGGGTGTTTTTCCTGGCTGAATACGCCTATATGATAATCGCCTGCAGCGTTGCCGCCATCCTGTTCCTGGGGGGATGGAACGGTCCGGTCATTTCCGGATGGTGGTGGTTTCTGCTCAAGGTCTATCTATTGCTTCTGGTTATGATGTGGTTCAGATGGACCTATCCCAGGATCCGCTTTGACCAGCTTCTCAATCTGTGCTGGAAATGGCTGATCCCCCTTACTGTTTTAAACCTTTTAATCACAGCTCTGGTGGTGGCCTTATGATAAAAACCCTGCGCGAAGCAGTTACAGGCGTCTGGAGCATGCTTGTCGGGCTCAAGGTTACCGGGAAAAGCTTTTTCCAGCCCCAGATTACTGTTCATTATCCCCGGCAGACCGTGGAATCCCTGGAAGGTTACCGGGGGCATATTGAACTGGTTCCCAGAAGCTCGGACCCTTACCGCTCCAAATGCATTGCCTGCGGGACCTGCGTAAAGCTCTGTCCCTCTCACTGCATCACCCTTAAAGTAGAAAAACCGCCGGTGCCGGGGAAAAAGGTGGAGGTTCACCCTCCAGACATCGACCTGACCCCCCTGAACATGAAGCAGCACGCAGTTCACCCCAGAAAAATGGACAAACATCCCCGGACCTTCAACCTGGATTTCAACTTCTGCAGTCTTTGCGGACTCTGCGTCCAGAATTGTCCGTCCAAAGCCCTCAGATTTTCAAATGACGTATATATAGCCGGCTACAGCAGGAAGGAATTTGAATACGATTTGCTGGCCAGGCTGAGGCGTCAGGCCCAGAAAAAGGAGCACTGAATGGAAAACTTAGCCTATGTGGTACTTTTGGGGCATATAGCTTTCATAGTTGGCGGAGCCCTGATGACTGTCCTGGCCGGGAGCATGATCAGAGCTCTGGTAGGCCTGATTCTTACCCTGTTCGGAGTGGCCGGGCTGTATTTTCTCATGGCAGCGCCCTTTATCGGTCTCATGCAGATTCTCATCTATGTAGGCGCAGTTAGCGTGCTTATCTTTTTTGCCATCATGCTTACCCAAGCCTGGCCTGGAGGCGATGAGTCAAAACCCTCAAGGGGACGCCGCCTGATATTTGCTTTGCTGGGCTCCCTTGCTCCGGCTGTATTTCTGGGGTCCGCCCTCATCAGAACTTCACCGCCTTCAGTGTTTATGCCTGAAGAAACAGAAGTCAAGGCTCTGGGCCGGTTCCTGCTGGAACCCTATATTCTGCCCTTTGAACTTATCTCCCTGCTTTTGACCGCAGCCATGGCCGGAGCTGTAATTCTTGGCTTTGAAAGGAGAAAACAGAGATGAACCCCATGCTCATCTACCACCTGCTGGCCCTGTTTCTGCTTTGTACAGGTATTTTCGGCATATTGAACCGCAAAACCCTGGTGGGCATGATCCTGGGCATTGAACTGATGCTCAACGGAGCTGGCCTGAGCATCATGGCCTCCACCCAGCTCACCCCCACCCCCAATGAAATCGGGCAGATCGGGACTCTGCTGGTCATGGGCATTGCCGCTGCCGAGGCCACCCTTCTTCTGGCTATTCTGCTTGTGGTTTCCAGAAGGTTCAAAAATGTGTCCCCTGACAGACTAACCACCTTGCGAGGATAACCATGGCCCAGATTATTCCTTCATACTATCTGCTGCTGCCCATGGCCATCACTTTTGTGGCGCCTTTGGCCATCTGGTTTCTGCGCAATGATATTAACCGTCGCGAAGCTGTATCCATTGCTGCTGGAGGTGCAACCTTTCTGTCCATTCTGTATCTGGTTCCCAAAGTCCTGGAGGGAACCATACTGAAATGCACTCTGTTCACCATCCTGCCGGGTATAACCGTTTCCTTTGCCGCTGACGGTCTGTCTTTGATTTTTGCTCTCATAGCTTCCTTTCTCTGGATTCTGGCCACCAGCTACAACATCGGATACATGCGCTCCCTGAATGAACACGCTCAGACCAGGTATTACTTCTGTTTTGCAGTGGCCATCTTTGGAGCCATGGGTGTGGCCCTGAGCGCCAACATATTCACCCTGTATCTGTTCTACGAAATCATTACTGTGTTTACCTACCCCCTGGTGGCTCATCACCAGGATGATGAAGCTTACACCGGAGCCCGAAAGTATATTGTCTACCTCATGGGAACATCCAAGCTTTTTCTGCTGCCGGCCATGATCATGACTTATGTGCTGGCCGGCACTCTGGATTTTCACCTGGGTGACATTGCCCAGGGGATCTTCCCGGATGACGCCCCTGCAGGCTGGGTGATCCTGACTTATATCCTGTTCATCGCCGGTCTGGCCAAGGCTGCTGTCATGCCTCTGCACAACTGGCTCCCCTCAGCCATGGTTGCACCCACTCCGGTTTCAGCCCTTCTGCATGCAGTGGCAGTTGTTAAAGCCGGGGTTTTTTCCATAAGCCGAATCATTCTTTCAGCTTTCGGGGTGGAAACCATGGATGCCCTGAACCTGGGTCTGCCCCTGGCTTACCTGGCCGCTTTTACCCTGGTTATGGCCTCTGTCATTGCCATGACCAAGGACGATCTCAAGGCCAGGCTGGCCTACTCCACAGTAAGCC
>CAZHCY010000155.1:0-6453 GCA_964531185.1 uncultured Desulfovibrionales bacterium
GGGTCAGAAGATATATTGGCCTGGGGCTTGAAACAGGCATGATTTTAGGACTGATAATCCTTGCCCTGGGCATGCTGTTTAAAAATCAGTTTCTGGACCTGTTGCGCATTCCAGAGGAGATCAAGTACATTGCCGACTACCTTCTGGAAGTCTATCTTTATATCATTCCAGGCTATTATCTGCTGATTGTGTCCAATGCCTTTTTCCGGGCCCAGAGAAAAGTGATGATTCCCCTGTTCGCCATGATGATCGTTACAGTGGTCAACACCGTGGGGAATTTTGTCCTGGGGTTTGGACTCTGGGGATTTCCTGATCTGGGTTATAAAGGTCTGGCCTGGAGCACTTTTGCCTCTATTCTGTCCGGGATGCTGTTTTGCCTGGCGGTTTTGCATGCTCAGGGCTTTTTGAAAAGAGAAAGCTTCGCCCCCTGGCGGTGGGTTAAAAAAGCTTTTCCCTATCTGTTCAAGGTGGCCTGGCCGGCAGGGCTGATGCAGATGGTCTGGCATTCCGCGTACATGGTTCTGTATGCCATCACCGCTGCTTTGCCCAAAGGCAGTGTGGTGGCCCTGGCCGGAATGAGCGCCGGGATCCGGGTGGAGTCTCTTCTCTTTCTGCCGGGCTTTGCCTTTAATTTTACAGCTTCCATTCTGGTGGGCAATTATCTGGGGCAGGGCGATATCCAGGGAGCCAAGCGCATGGGTTATCTGGTCATGCTTCTGGGACTGGTTTTGGTGAGTACCCTTACCCTTGCCCTCTGGCTGTTCATAGAACCTCTTTCAGATTTTATTGCCCCTGACCCCCAGGTCAGTGCTGAAGCGGTTAATTATCTCAAGTACAATATGGCAGCCATTCCATTTCTGCTGGTAGCCATGATCCTGGGGGGTTCCCTTACCGGAGCCGGAGCCACCTTCTACCAGATGCTGGTCATGGGCAGTTCAGCCTGGCTGGTCAGAATACCTCTGGCCTGGTATCTGGGACATTTTCTGTTTGCTGAAGCAACAGGAGTGTGGCTGGCCATGTTCATTTCCATGGTTGTCCAGTCCATGCTAATGTTTTATGTTTACCAGACAAAGGACTGGTGGAAATTTTCCCAGAGAAAGGGCAGAAAGATTGCTCAGCCCGACGAAACACGCAACCGGCTCAAGGCCGGGAAATAACCTGATATGGAGTTTACATGTTAGCAAAACTTTTTGCGGCTTTTCTGATTGTTCCCATTGCCGAACTGTACCTGATAATTAAGGTCGGATCCTATATCGGGGCGGGATGGACGGTGTTTCTGGTGGTTGCCACCGCGTTTCTGGGAGCATCCCTGGCCAAGATTCAGGGTACCCAGACCATGGTGCGCATGCGTTCCAATATTCAGCAGGGTATTCCGCCCACCAACGACATATTGGATGCTTTTCTGATATTTGCAGCAGGTCTTGTCTTTCTTACCCCTGGATTTATTACTGATTTTCTGGGGGTGTTGATTCTTTTCCCGGCCACCAGAAGGCCCATCAAGTTCTGGCTCATCAAAAAAATTGATGACTGGATGCGCCGGGGAAACGTCCAGGTCAGGAGGTTCTGATTTTCGGGCTGTACCTGAATATCTTAAGTCTTTGTTTTTACTGACTCCTGATCCCTGACACCTGACTCCTGCGACTGCAAAAGGTTTTTTTGCAGTAAAATCTGCTGGCGGTTCAGGAGGGAGAAGTTTCTTTGCCGGCAATAATCCTGTTCACCAGGATTCCGTCCAGAAGCAGCTGAATTCCGTGATAGAACATGAGCGGCAGCAAAATAGTGCCCAGGGCCGGATGCGAAGCAAAGATCATGTTGCCCAGCGGTACTCCGGCAGCCAGGGTTTTCTGGGTGGAGCAGAACAGAGCAGCCCTGGCGTTTTCCCGGTTGAACCCCATCCATCTTATCCCTGCGTACACGGCCAGCCTGGCCAGGACATAAAGCAGAATCGCGCCGCTTACAGCCAGAACCAGACTGAGGGTCCCCTGGCCTGCCCAGATGTTGTTCATCCAGGATTCACAAAAGGCGGCATAGACAATAAACAGGATGATCAGGCTGCTCATGGTGGACAGTGTCTTTTTATGCTTGTCCACTTTCCGGCGGACAAAGGGCCTGATAACCTGGCCGGCCAGCATGGGCAGCATGATCATCATGGCAATTCCGGCAATGACCTGCTCAAGAGGGATGTTCTGACCTCCGGTTTTCATCCAGAAGCTGATCCATAAAGGGGTGATAAAGATCCCGGCCAGGTTGGAGCCGGCGGCATTGAACACTGCACCGGCCACATTGCCTCCTGACATGGCTGTATAGGTAATGGCCGTGGCTATGGTGGTGGGCAGGGCTCCCAGAAAAATAAAGCCCATTTTCATTTCCCACGAAGCCAGATGCCATACCGGCAGGCAAAGACCAAGCACCAGAAGGGGCATGACCATAAAGATGAATACCTGCACAAAGATATGCAGCCTCCATTGAAGCAGCCCCTGTCTGATCATGGATAAGGGCAGAGACAGGCCCTGAAAAAAAAATATGACGACTATACCTGCTTTGGTGGTAACTTCACTGCGCAGCACACCGCCGGCTGCTCCAGGTTCGGGAAACACCCAGGCTGTAAACGCGGCCAGAAGCAGGCCGGCCAGAAACCAGTTTCTGGCTGTCCAGTGTTTTATTTTTTGGATGAGCATAAATATTCAGATTTGCATGCAAAAAGTCGGGAATTACAGAATCCATCAAAAAACATCTTCATAAGTCTTTGTTTTTACTGATGCCTTGTCACTGACTTCTGCAGCTGTAAGACATGGTTTTTGCAGTCAAATCAATTAATGGTGATAGGGATGCCCTCTGATTATGGTTAAGGCCCGGTACAGCTGTTCCATAAAGACCACGGCAGCCAGTTCATGGGGCAGGGTCATGGGACCCAGAGCCAGAGTCATCCTGGCCCTGGATTTTACCTGCGTTCCCAGCCCGTAAGCTCCTCCCAGCACAAAACAGGGAATGCCTGAAGGATCTTCCAGCCACTGGGTCAGCTTCTGGGCCAAATCAACGGATTTAAGGGACTTGCCTGTTTGATCCAGGACAATGACCATGTCTGTGGTCCGGATGTTCTGGATTATCCGGTCAGCTTCCCTGTCCAGCCTCTGCCTGGTCTGCTCTGCTTTGGCATCCTTGACCCGGATCAGGTCCAGAGAAATGTATCTGCGGACACTGTCCAGATAAAAATCAAAGGCCTGGGCATGAAAGGATTTATGCATCCTGCCCACCTGAATCATCCTGATTCCGCGCATATCTGCCCTGGGTTTAAAGACTGCTGCTGATGATATCCGGTATTGAGGCCAGGTCAGGACAAATGATCATGCCGGCATTGTGCATGGCCTGCAGTTTGGATTTGATCCCCCCTGAAGCCGGGTCCAGGATGGCTCCGGCATGTCCCAGGGTTTTCCCGGGCGGAGCGGTCTGCCCGGCGATAAAAGCAAAAACCGGCTTGTCAAAACCCTTATGCTGCAGGCTGCGCCCCAGATCTTCCTCGGCTTTGCCCCCGATTTCGCCCAGCACCAGCAGGGCCCGGCAGGATTCATGATCAAGAAGGCAGTCAGCCAGGTCGTTAAAATCCTGACCAATAAAAGGGTCTCCGCCTATGCCGGCGCAGAAACACTGCCCTATGCCCTTCTGGGTCAGCCGGTGTACGCATTCATAAGTCAATGTGCCGCTCCTGGACAGAATAGCCACCGGGCCAGGGGTGAATATACTGCCGGGCATGATCCCTATTTTACACTGGTCAGGAACCACAACCCCGGGGGTATTGGGCCCGATAAGCCTGGTGCCGGACTGCTTCAGAGCAGGCAGAATCCGCATCATATCCTGCTGGGGAATTCCTTCGGTAATGCAGATTACCCAGGGGATGGAGCTTGCTGCCGCTTCAAGAACGGCATCCACTGCAAAACCGGCAGGCACAAAAATGATGGAGGCATCGATTTCATGCCGGCTGCAGGCCTGGGCCACACTGTTATAGACAGGCAGTTGGGCGGCTGTGCCTCCGCCTTTAAAAGGGGTGACCCCGGCTACAATATTGGTGCCGTAATTGAGCATTTCCCGGGTATGCAGCAGACCCTCCCTGCCAGTAATGCCCTGAACCAGAACTTTTGTCCGGCTGGTAAAGGGCAGGGCAGCTGATTCTGTTGACCGGGATTCAGGGATTTTGACCTTCAGGGCGGGAAATTCCAGCTTTTCAAAGTCCAGCCCGTTTTCTCTGTCCGGAGTGAGGTTTCTGAGGGTGGTTATGGCCTGGGTCAGATCCTTCACAGGATAAAGGCCATCAGACTGGAGTCCTTTAATAATATCCAGGGCTTCTCTGGATTTGAAACCAGAGAACCTGACCACTACGGGCTTTTGCAGAGATTCTTTTTTTAAAGCTTTGGACAGGGCCAGAGCCACCTTTTCACAGGACAGAATGCCCCCGAAGATATTGATAAAGATGATGTCTGCGTCCCTGTCCTCAAAAAGGATGCTCAAGGCCTGCTCCATGCGGCTCTGGTCTGCACCCCCGCCCAGGTCCAGAAAATTGGCTGCAGGCAGCCCTGAAAAGTTTAAAAGGTCCATGGTGGCCATGGCCAGCCCAGCCCCATTGACCATGAGCCCCACAAAGCCGTTCAGCTTGTGGTAACTCAGGCCTGCTTTGCGGGCCTTGATTTCTTCAGGCCCGTAATGAGCCGGAGTGTAGTACTCCTCCAGGGCAGGGTTAAGATCAATGAAATTGTCATCCATTTCCACCTTGCCGTCCAAAGCCAGCAGATTTCCGTCCGTGGGTACCAGTGGATTTATCTCGGCCAGCAGCAGATGATTCTTTTCCACGGCCTGATAAAGCCGGGACAGCAGGAAGGACCACTGTTTAAACATGTCTCTGTCCAGCTGGACATGAAAAAAAGACTGCCTGATGTGAAAATCCCTGAGTCCAAGGAGGGGATCAATTTCCAGCATCAGCAGGTTGTCCTGGCCTGTGGATTCAATATCCACTCCGCCCTGACGTCCTGTGGTCAGAATATATCTGCCTGTATTTCTGGAAACAGAACAGGAAAGATAAATTTCCCGTTCATGATCCACAGCAGGTTCCACCCTGACGCAAGCCGGCACTTCCCCTTTGATGCTCAGGTTGAAGATTGAACTCAGAGCCTTTTTCAGGCTGTGGGGGTCATCAGCTTTGACTATACCTCCGGCCTTGCCCCTTCCCCCGGACAGCACCTGTGCCTTGGCCACCACTGGATATGGAAATGCAGAACTGAAGTCTGCCATGTTTTCAGGATAAACAATTTCACCTTCAGGAACAGGGACTCCAGCTCTGGACAACAGGAGCTTGCTCATATTTTCATTCAGCTTCATCAGAATTTCCTCTGGATATGGTAATATTTATTGGTCAACCAGTGCTGCCCCAGCAGCACTTAACTGTCTGCATTTTTAAAAAATATGCTCAAAAGCAGGGAGTATGCTTACGGAAAGTGTTTTTCAGAAACATTGTTCTTCAAGGTCCACAAGGTCGAAATAAACTTCCCGCCTCCTGGCCAGGGTGACTTCCTTGCCGTGCACAATGATGTCCGCACCTCTGGGCCTTGAATGGTACTGGGAAGACATGGTGAATCCGTATGCACCGGCGGAAAAGACAGCCAGAAGCTCATCCTGGTCCACCTGTCTCAGCTTTCTGTCCTGGGCCAGAAAGTCACCGGTTTCGCAGATGGGTCCCACCACGTCCACGATCTGCTCCGGGGCATTTTTCTGGGTCACGCATTCAATGCGGTGAAAGGAACCGTACAGGGAAGGGCGGACCAGGTCGTTCATGGCCGCATCCACAATGATAAAATTTTTGGAAGGGGTTTTTTTGGTATACAGGACCCTGGTCAGGAGGATGCCGGCATTGCCGGCAATTACCCGTCCAGGTTCAAGTATCAGAGTCAGGTTCATGTCCTTGAGGCTGTTTTTCACGGCCTGTCCGAATTCCACAGGATGAGGGGGAGTTTCCTCTTCATAAGTTATGCCCAGACCTCCTCCCAGATCAAGATACTTGATGCGGATATCTTCTTTGTCCAGCAGGGCAAGGAAATTTTTGATGCGGTCCAGGGCTTCCACAAAGGGGTCTATGCTGGTGAGCTGGGAGCCAATATGGCAGTCCACGCCTACTGGCTCCACATGGGGCAGCTCTCTGGCCAGTCTGTAGGAATCCAGGGCCTGCTCCAGATCCAGGCCGAACTTGTTCTTTTTCAGACCGGTGGAAATATAGGGGTGTGTTTTGGGATCCACATCCGGATTGATGCGCAGGCCCACCCTGGCCGTGGTGTCCATATCCCGGGCTGCCTTATTGATTTTTTCCAGTTCCTGTCTGGACTCGACATTGAACATCAATATGCCGGACAAAAGGGCTTCTTTGATTTCATGCACTCTCTTGCCAACTCCTGAATAAACGATTTTTTTGGT
>CAZHCY010000156.1:0-6436 GCA_964531185.1 uncultured Desulfovibrionales bacterium
CTGTTGGATTGCCAAGTGGGTGACGGGAGAGCCAGTCCCCGTGCCTCATGCAAACGGCTAAACTGTTACTTTCAGGCAAATCCCTGCTGCAAATGATATGTTTGTAACCGTTCAGGGGGTCCTCAATGTTGAAGTTGGCAGACCGGCATGGGGACTGTCCCCCGGCTTTGTACTAACTGTACAGGTGCAATTATATTCGGCGCCGGCAATTGTTTTACTGGTGCAGGAAAAGGCTTGCGGGGACTGTCCCCATGCCGGTTCCCGCGCCCCCCTGAACAGTTACATATGTTTTCCTGGCCCGCCTGATTTTTTAGTGAGCGCGCAGGACATCTGATTTGCCTATGTGCCCGAAAAATCATTATTGTTTATTTTTCAGCTATAGGTTATAGGATTTTATTTACTGGTAACAGTTCAGCCATTTGCATGAGGCACGGGGACCGGCTCTCCCAGTGCTTGTTTTTTTAAGTCTGTGTTTACATCAACCAAAAAAACAAGCGCTGGGGTGCCCTGCTTTCCTAAGAAAAGGGCTGAACTGTTACTGTCACCCATTAAATGAAATCAGGAGTAAAGGCAGTATGATGCAGGTAACTGATTCCGCCCATGAATTTGGGTGCTTCTGTTTTGGATCCGGATCTGGAAGGCGTTGGGGCAAACATTAATTCATATTTATGACCTGCAGGGGCTTTTTTCAAACAGATTGTGGCCTTTGGAATCTTGCTTTGCTGAATTTGACCGGGTCAATGAAAAGTCAGGCGTTTTGGAAGCGCAAAAATTCAGATGAACAGCCACCATCAAAAAAGTTATTTTTCTCTGGCCGGATCAGTCCGGCGGGGTCGATACAGCCTGGTACACCGGTTTTTTGATCTGTCCGGACTTCAAAACAGCAGGAGGTTTACATGCGCGTAAAGATAAGAGGCAAGATTTTCATCCCCATGGCGTTTTCTCTTCTGGCCCTCATTGGGGTGATTTTCATTGTTCTGAGTGTGCAGCTGAACAAGCTCAGCTTGGCTTTTATTACTGATATCGGTCATAGCAAAATGGAAGTGATCTATTCCTCCATGGATCTGGTTTACGGCGAAGCCGAGTCAGTGAGCTCTCTTTTTGGGCAGTTGCCTGAAGTGCAGGAGGCTTATGAGGTGGCTTTGTCAGGCAATATTGATGACCCTGAGTCGCCCCAGTCCCAGCGGGCCAGGGAAATGCTGCGCAGCAGCCTTCAGGACCTGCTTGACAGCTATGAAAACATGAAAGGGGAACCATTGATGCTGCATTTCCATTTGCCCAACGGCAGGAGCCTGGTCAGGCTCTGGAGGGGGCAAAATGCCAGGCGCGATGGCCAGTGGGTGGATATTTCCGATGATATTTCAGGATTTAGAGAAACTGTGGTTCATGTCAATGAAACAGGCGAACCGGCTGAGGGGCTGGAGGTTGGCCGGGGAGGCTTCTCCCTGAGAAAAGTGCTGCCGGTTGTTTCCTCAAAGGGGAGACACCTTGGTTCCGTGGAGATGCTTATTGACTTTAATCCCATTATTGAAACTGCTGCAGCAGGCAAGGAACATGACCTTCTGCTGTATATGAATCAGGATCTGCTCTCCATAGCTGTCGAACTGCAGGATCAGAACAAATATCCCATTATAGATGACAGCTTTGTGAAAGTCACTGGAACAGACAATCCTGAGACAAACAGGCTGATTACCAAAGACCTCCTGAATCAGGGCAGAACAGACCTCAACGTCAAAAATGCCGGCAACCTTTCCCTGGCTGTTTTTCCTGTTAAGGATTTTACTGACAAGCAGGTGGGGGTCATGGTCTATGCCAGGGATATATCCAAAGAAAAGGCTCTGATCAGGAACCTGACCATTGCTCTGCTGGTTATCATGGCTGTTTTGCTTGTGCTGCTTATGATTGCCGGGCTTGTTTCCATAAAGTATGCTGTTATGCGGCCCCTGGGCAAAATTCTGACTTTTGCCGGTTTGGTGGCTGAAGGAGACTTGAGCAGGCAACTGGAAATCAAAAGCAAAGATGAAATGGAGGAACTGGGCAGCAGTCTGCAGACCATGGTCAATAACCTCAAAGAAAAGATTAATGAGGCAGAACAGCAGACGGAAATGGCCAGACAGGAAACGGAAAAGGCTGAACAGTTCAGGCTTCAGGCTGAAGAGGCCATGAAAAATGCAGAACAGGCTCAGAAAGAGGGCATGCTGAACGCGGCTTTAAAAATCGAGCATGTCATTGAAAGCCTGTCTTCAGCCTCGGAAGAGCTTTCAGCCCAGGTGGAGCAGGCCAGCCGGGGATCCGAGGAACAGCAGCAAAGAACTCAGGAAACAGCCACATCCATGGAAGAAATGAACGCCACTGTGCTGGAAGTGGCCAAAAATGCATCCCTGGCTGCTGAGCATTCGGAAGAGGCCCAGAATTACGCTTTAAAAGGCTCACAAACGGTTCAGGAAGCCATAGAAGCCATCAGGAAAGTTCAGACTGCGGCTGAAGAGCTCAAGTCTAAAATCGCAGGCCTTGGACAGAGGGCTGAAGGAATCGGCAGGATTATGGTGGTTATTGAGGATATTGCCGATCAGACCAATCTGCTGGCCCTGAACGCGGCCATAGAAGCGGCCAGGGCCGGAGAGGCAGGCAGAGGTTTTGCCGTGGTGGCTGATGAGGTGCGCAAGCTGGCTGAGAAGACCATGAACGCCACCAAGGAGGTGGGAGAATCCATTCAGGCCATCCAGGATGATGTGCAGAGCAATGCCAGAAGCGTTGATTCCACTGTTGAGCATGTCCAGAAAGCCACTGATCTGTCCAATCGTTCAGGCAAACAGCTGGAAGAGATTGTTGCTCTGGCTGAAAAGGCTTCAGATCAGGTCAGGGCCATTGCCACGGCCTCAGAGGAGCAGTCATCTGCCAGCGAAGAGATCAACCGGTCTGTGGATGACATTAACCGGACTGCTTCTGAGACCGCAGATGTCATGTCCCAGTCAGCCAAAGCCATCAGTGATCTGGCCCAGCAGGCCAGTGAACTGCAGGCTCTGGTCCAGCAGATGAAAGACCAGGCTTAGACCCGGCCCGACTCTATACCTGGATTTTAACCTGAGTCAGCTCAAAAGCAGAAAAAAACCAACGGCCCGGCCCGGAATCAGCTTCCCGGGCCGGGCCGTTTGGGTTGTAAAAAAGGTTAATATTAAGTTTTACCGGTAAAAAACAGACTCAGGGCTGGATTTTTTTCTGAAAACCGGGTAGTCAGTATTTTTTATGACTCAGGAATTGGATTACAGATTATCCAGCTATGATTATGAACTGGATCAGGAAGCAATTGCCCAGTATCCCAGTCAGGCCCGCTCTGCCTCCAGGCTGCTGGTGCTGGAAAGGCAGAAGGGTTCTGTAAGATTCAGCACTTTTGAACACCTGGCTGATTTTTTAGATCCGGGTTCTTTGCTGGTGGTCAATAACACCAGAGTCCTGCCGGCCAGGCTGAGGGGTCTGAAAGATACCGGAGGCAGGGTGGAATTTTTGCTTTTGACCCCTCTGCCTTTGATAACTCCTGCAGAATCGGGGTCCAAGAGCAGGGCCCGGTTGGAGTGCCTGCTTAAGTGCTCCAGAGGCCCCAGGGCAGGAAGCACAGTTCATTTTCCAGATGGAGCACAGTTTGTGGTGCATGAACATCAGTCCATGGGCAGATGCGCGGGAGAGTTTTTCTGGTCCGGCAATCTGGCTGATTATTTCATCAGGAACGGCAATATGCCTTTGCCGCCTTATATTCAGCGGCCAGACCGTGATTCTGACCGGGAAAGGTACCAAACTGTATATGCAGCAGAGGACAAGAATGGTTCAGTGGCTGCACCCACAGCAGGGCTGCATTTTACCCCTGATCTCAGGGAAAAGCTTGAAAGGCTGGGTTTTGGATGGGCTGAAGTGACCCTTTATGTGGGCTATGGTACTTTTAGCCCGGTTAGAACAGCAGATATCAGGGATCACAAGATGCATGCCGAATACATTGAGGTCAGCCCTGAAAATGCCCGGACTGTGCAGCAGGCCAGAGAAAAGGGCCGCAAGGTGGTGGCTGTGGGGACCACTTCCGCACGGACCCTTGAAAGCCTGGGCACTCAGCAGCAAATATTGACCGGTTACCGAGGATGGACAGATCTTTTTATTTACCCTGGATACAGGTTCAAGGTTGTTGACCAGTTAATCACAAATTTTCATCTGCCCAAGTCGTCACTTATGATGATGGTCTCGGCCCTGGCAGGTCGAAAGAATATACTTAATGCCTATGAACAGGCAAAAGAGCAGGGTTTCCGTTTTTTTTCCTATGGGGATGCCATGTTCATAGCCTGATTGTTGCCGGTAAAGCAGCAGACTGTTGCTTTTTTTGAAAAAGGGGCGCAGATATCCCGGCGCAGTTTTATGCAGGTTCAAAGACATAAAAGACAGACGCCGGAGGAACTGCTGCAGAATTTGGCTGAATCATGCTTGTCTGGTTCAAAGGCAGGCATCCTGCAGGAGCGGGGCTGGCCGGGAAGGAGGCCCTCAAAGGGTTGCATTGTTGAAGGGCAAATGACATACAGAAGCTGCGGAGCCTGGAAGGACAGGGTTAATTAACCAGAAACAGAGTAACAGTTCAGCCATTTGCATGTGGCACGGGGACTGGCTCTTCCAGGGCTTGTTTTTCTGAATCTTTTTCTTACATCAACCAGAAAACAAGCTCTGGGATGCCTGTCCCCTGCTTTCCTTAAAAAGGGCTAAACCGTTACGAAACAGACAAAATTCAGAGGTATTTCCATGTCGCGAGTAGTGTTTCGAGAGGAGAGATGCAAGGGTTGTCTTCTCTGTACACAGGTCTGTCCCACTGAAATCCTTGTTCAGTCGGAAAGATTCAACAAACAGGGATACAAAGTTGTCAGCGTAAAGGACGGTGATATGCAGTCCTGTAAAGGATGCGCCTTTTGCGCTGAAATTTGTCCGGATGAAGCTATAATAGTATACCGGAGCGGAAAGGATTCTCAACCGGATGAAGTTGTGGAGGCTGCCAATGTCTAAGATGTTTGTAAAGGGCAATATCGCCATTTCAAGAGGCGCTCTGGATGCCGGGTGCAGGTGCTATTTCGGTTATCCCATCACCCCCCAGAATGATATCCCGGAATTCATGTCCAAAGCCATGCCTGAGGCCGGGGGAGATTTTGTCCAGGCTGAAAGCGAAGTGGCTGCCGCAAATATGCTCCTGGGCGCAGGCGCCTGCGGCATAAGAGCCATGACCTCTTCTTCAAGCCCTGGCATGTCTTTGAAGCAGGAGGCTCTTTCCTACATGGCCGGAAGTGAACTGCCCGGAGTGATTATCAATATGAACCGCGGCGGCCCAGGCCTTGGAGATATTGGACCGTCCCAGGGTGATTATTTTCAGTCCGTCAAAGGCGGAGGGCACGGGGACTACAGGCTGCTGGTCCTGGCTCCCGGCACTGTTCAGGAAGCCTATGACCTGACTGTTCTGGCCTTTGACCTGGCTTTTGCCTACCGCAATCCGGTCCTGGTCCTGGGAGACGCCATTATCGGCCAGATGCAGGAGCCCATTACCCGGCAGGAACCCAAGGTGTCAGATCCGGCTGAAGGCAGCTCATGGAGGCTGGAAGGGGCTGCAGACAGAGATCAGAGGATCATTAAATCCCTTTATCTCACAGACGGAGCCCTGGCCGGACATAATCTCAAACTGCAGGAAAAGTACAAGCAGGCGGAAAAAGAAATCAGATTCGAGGAATTTTTGACTGATGACGCTGAGCTGATTGTGGTAGCTTACGGCTCCATCGGCAGGATCGTCAAGTCCACCATCCGCAAGCTCAGAAAACAGGACATGAAGGTTGGTCTGATCCGTCCCATCACCCTGTATCCTTTTCCTTCTGCAGTGCTCAGGGAACTGGCTGAAAAGGGTAAAAAGTTTCTGACCATTGAACATAATATGGGCCAGATGGTGGAAGATGTCCGACTGTCCATCTGCGGCCTGGCGGACAGCGCCTTTCATGCCCAGCTGCCGGGCAATCTGCCCACGCCCAACGACTTTGAACAACCAATCATTCACTGCATCAGGAGCTGAAAGTCATGGAAGAAGTCTTAGCATATAAATCACCTTCATTGCTGGCGGACAGGCCCAGTCATTACTGTCCTGGATGTCACCACGGAACCATCCACAAACTGGTGGCCCGCTGCCTGGAAAACATGGGCCTGGGGCAGGATACCATCTGTATCGGTTCCATAGGCTGTTCGGTTTTTATCTACAACTATATCCTTGTGGATGCAGTGGAAGCTCCTTACGGCAGGCGGCAAGCGTGGCCCCAAGGGGCAAGGGGAACCCGCCGGGGAAATTGCGATTTTACCTCCCGGGGGGCCGGGGACTGGGAACCCAACGCCTGGGTGAGGTAAATGCAGCCTCACAACGGGGGGGACAAACGTATCT
>CAZHCY010000157.1:0-6368 GCA_964531185.1 uncultured Desulfovibrionales bacterium
GATCCCCTGGTCTTGTCCACCCACTGCCTGGCAAACACATCTTCCCGCCCCTGGAAATATTCTACATAAAGACTTAACAGCTCTTCATGCCTTCTGAAACTTACAAAAGGATCATCTATCTCTGGATCATGGTCTGCTGATAACCGGGGTGCCTGAAAAACCAGTCTGTGTTCAAGGCCGGGGTGAAGCATGACAGCCCGGGCTCGAATGGACTGGGCTTGCTGCATCTGACCGGTGCTTTGCAGAAGGTCAAAGCTTTTTTGCCAGGCATCAGGATCATAAGGATAATTTTCATTGCACCAGCTGAGAATCTCAAGCGCCAGCCCGCTTTCACCCAATACCAGGGCAATATCAGACCAGTCCCTCATCTGAGCGGCGCTAAGATGAGGATAAAGCTCTGACTTTTTCAGAGTTGACAGACATTTTTCCTGCTCCAAACCTTTAAGGGCCATTTCTTTGAGCCTGGTGGTGAGGAGATTGTAATCAGGCTGTCCCGGGCTGTCTTTTTTCTTGGACAGGATGTTTGCGCTCATGCAAGTTTCTCCTGATAATAATCAGAAAGTTTTCCGAAAGACTTCTACCAGCCTGCCCAGCAGGGGATAATCCGGCTTGCAGGCTTTGAGGTCATTGATGTAACCTTGGGCTTTTTCTTTCTCTGCCAGGCGAATGCAGGCGGCAGCCGACCAGAACAGCCCTTCAGGATCAGGATTAGAGTATGTCTCAAAATGAAACCTGGAAGATTCAGAGGCATACTTCAGACATTCTGCATAATTGTTCAATTTGAATTCCATCCTGGCCAGCCGGATCAAAGCCCTGTGCCTGGAACGGCGATCCTTTTCCATGGATTTGATCCAGGTCTGTCTGGCCTTTGAAAAATCCTGCATTGCCATATAACAATCGCCCTCAGTCCAGCGGACAAACTGTCTTCTGAATTTTTCCGGAATCCTGGACAAAACCTGCAGACCTTGCATGGGTTTGCCCTGATGGAGCCAGACCCTGGCCCAAAGTTCCAGAATATAATCCCCGTTTCTGGGATCTAAATGGCTGAAAGCCATTTCCAGATCCTTTTGTGCTTCTTCAAATCTGCCCAGTTCAAAGTGAATCTTGCCCAGAGCAAAAAATTTATGTTCAGGCTTAATGAAATCTTTATCTTCATCAAACTGGAGGCATTTTTTGAGCAGATTCAGGGCCTGATCAGCCTTTTTCTGCTTAAGGAGGCAGGATGCCAGATTGTACAGGGACTTGACATAATTTTTGAATTCCTGATGCCTTTTTTCCCTGGTCTGCTCATCATACGCTTCCCAGTTTTCAATGGCCTGTCTGAACAATGGGGCAGCCTTTAAATCCATATTCTGAATGTTTTTGTAAAGCATGCCCTGACGGTAATAGTTGGTTACTCCTTCCGGTCTGAGCTGCTGGGCCCTGGCAAAACCTCTGTGAGCCTTGTCAATATAGTCGGCTTTTTGCTGGGGAGGCAGGATACGTTCCCTGTTTCTGGCTGAATAGACCAGGTTGTAAAAAACATAGGCCAGCCCGGAAACATAGAGGAAATTGTCCGGCTCGGTCTGCAGGCACTTCTTGTACTCTTCAATACTCTGCTCCGGCTGGCCTGCCCTGCTCAGGGCAAATGCCAGCTCAGCTCTGAGAGGAGTTTCCAGACCCAGATCAGTAAGCAAAGGTTCCTTTTCCTCAAGAGGGTAAAACATATCAATAATCTGCTGCCAGTTGCTGCTGGTCCGAGCCAGGGATACTTCTGCCAGGCATGAATCCAGCCTGGATTTTGCCTGCTCTACCTGGGAATTATCCCGGGCCAGGCTGTCCAGGAAGTCCTGAGCCTTGGAACTTTTATCAAGATCCGGAGTGCTGCCCTGTTTATTCCCCGGGTATGAAATAACCTTGGCCTGCATAGTGTTCATATCTGACCTCCTTGGGTTTCGGCTGTTTACAGCTTCCAGGTTACAGCACAGCCTTTTGCTTGCCGGAAAAGACAACCAGGCCGGGGACAGTTCCCGTGCCTCAAGAAAAAGGCTGAATTGTTACGCATCCGGCCTTTTGGAAAGGGTTTTCCTCAGGTGTTTACGGATTCTGTTCAAAAATATTATCTCAGCCCTGCATTATCTATATTATGGATATCAGACCGGTTTTTACAAAAAAAATCTTATACCCCGGCTATATTTCTTTTGGTAACAGTTTAGCCCTTTTTAAAGAAAGCAGGGGACAGGCACCCATCGCTTGTTTTCTGGTTGATGTAAGAAGCAGACCCAGAAAAAACTCTGGGCTCACCAGCCTTGTTGTCTCTTGCAAACGTCTAATTCTTTACGCTCAAAAAAAATTTTTAAAAATTATTCTGTATGTTCCGTAATTAATTTATAGGAGCGGAGGAAGACATAATCATTTTATCGAACCTGAAAAATATAAGGAGGATCATTATATGTATTATTTTGCATACGGATCAAACATGATGACTGCAAGGCTGCGTCAAAGAGTGCCCTCAGCTGAATTTGTTTCCAGGGCTGTACTGACCGGACATAAGCTTCTTTTTCACAAGTACAGCATTGACGGATCTGGAAAGTGCAATATCTGGAAAACTGAAGAAGCGTCAGACAGGGTGTACGGTGTTGTTTTTGAAATTTCTGATGATGAAAAAAAACCTTTGAATAGATATGAAGGCCTTGGAAATGGCTATGAAAATATAGACGTCCTGGTTGTCCAGGATAATAATTTCGAAATTCAAGCCAGGACATACTATGCCACAGAAATCCGTTCAGGCCTTAAACCCTTTCACTGGTATAAACTGCATGTACTTGAAGGGGCAAAAGAACATAATCTGCCTGATTATTACATTTCGTACATTGCAGGTTTTGAGTCACAACCAGATCCTGACCGGGTGAGATCAGACAGGGAAATGAAAATCCACCCCGGGGACAGTCCCGAAACCAGGGACAGCCCCCGGACCTGAGCTGAATTTCCTGTTTTTTCTGTAACAGTTTAGCCCTTTTTAAGGGCGCAGAGGACAGGCACCCCAGCGCTTGTTTTTCGATTGATGTAAACACAGATTTAGGAAAAACAAGTGCTGGGAGAGCCAGTCCCCGTGCCTCATACAAATGGCTAAACTATTACTTTTTTCTCGAAATTTACAAAGGGGTAACCCGCCCAAAATCCACAGGCTTAAAGCAAGGAGGCAACATGAGAACCATTGATGAGTTGAAACGTCTGGAAAAGTTAGTAAATGAAGAGCCCATCCCCAGAGCTCGGCGGCCCTGGGGCGGAGCAGATGTAGTAATCAGGTTCAATCCTCCAGTTAAAAAATCTGAAAATAATTTTTATCCGGATCCAAGGTATGTGATTACCAGGCATGTACTGCAGTTATCCTGGCTTTTTGAAAAGCTAAGAGATGCTTTCTATGCTGAAAAAAGACTGGACAGCTGCTCCAAGATTGAGTTTTTCGGCAGGCTGGCCAATGCTGCCAGAAGATGTATGGATAAGCATAAAAATCCTGACAAACGGATGTTGTGCATGGCAGTGCTCAATGAAGCGCTAAGCATATACCATGAAATGGAAGAAGGCAGTTTCGGATGCCTGCCCATTGCCATTGGAAACAAAATACTTGATGACTACAAATATTAAACTCAGATCCGGCTCCTTACACATCTTCACACTTCGCGCTTGACGCGTTGTGTGAAGATGTTTGTTTTTGATCCCGGACCAATGCCAGGGGCGAATATCAATCCTCAACGCATCCAGGCGGTATTTCAGGCAGGTTTTTCAGGCGGACAAAAAGACTCCATCCATCCAGAAGGTTACCTGACCAGGAGGGCGAATGATTTTTCGCCCCTACGATTGATGGCTGGTGATGGGGTTTTTGCCCGGGGTGGCGGGCCTTGAACATCTTCACACTTCGCGCTTGACGCGTTTTGTGAAGATGTTTGTTTTGATCCCGGGTCTGTGCCAGGATGATAGTGCTGATTTTGCAAGGGGCAGATTTTGAGTCTGCCTATCCCAAGGTTTTTACATTCAGATGTCCAATATGTAACCATTCAAGGGGTTGCCCGGCTTGGGGACAGTCCCCAAGCCGGATCAAACCGTAAACCGTCATCCCCTGAATGCTTACTCCAATATTATCCCATTCATGCAGACCCTGACATGATCCCCTTAATCTCAGGCAATTGACAGCATCAGGGCTTGGGAGTAACTTTTCAGATCTGGCCGGAGTTTGTCAGCCAGGGGAAAACAGTCTCTGGATTTTCCAGCTCATGCACGGGCCTTAGATCAATCAATCCTGCCTTAAACATGATGGCCGTCAGGCTGTAATCCTCAGACCCGAATTTATTGCCCATGAAATCTTGCCTGTTAACTTTCCAGGACCTGGAAATCCAGATAAATTTCAAAAATGTTAAGGCGGTGAACATCAGGATTAAGCCGCCTAACGGAAAAGTACTGGTTTCAGCCCCCAGCTTCCTGAACAAAACAGATGTAGCAGACATAATCCAGCCCAGGATGGAATGGATCAGAAAATCCGTCAGCAAAATGCGTTCTGTCCGGGAAAATACTTATCCCGGGTATCGCGACGGGGAGATTCATTATGTCTGGGGCCGCCCGCACAGGCTGTGCCTGCAGAGCAAAGACCAGCCGCCCCGGGTCAGTCTGAAGAAAGGCAGGCTGGTTCTGAATCACAGACCCGGGGCGGACCAGAACTCGCGCTGTGCAGTTCTTGAGGCCTGGTACCGGGATCAGGTCCGCACCCGGGCCGCTTCCATCATGACCCGGATGGAACCGGTCATGGGCGTAAAGATTCACCAGCTTTATGTCCGGCGCATGAAAACCAGATGGGGGACCTGCAATGTCAGCAGACAAACCATCCGTTTAAACACTGAACTGGCCAGCAGACCCTTTGAAGGCCTGCAGTTTATAACCGTCCATGAGATGACCCACCTGCTGGAACCCAGCCACAATGCCCGGTTCTACAAACTCATGGACAAATACCTGCCCCAGTGGCGTCACTTCATGGCAATGCTCAAACAACCTCTGGAGCAGGGGAGATAAATGTTAACATTTGGCGTCAAGCGCCGGATATATTAAGGACTGCAGTTGAACCGGGATTTTCACTTTTCTGTGCCCCAGGATCAGGCCGGCATAAGACTGGACAGACTCATCCACAGCCGCCTTCCTGATCAAAACATTTCAAGATCAGCAGTGCAGGAGTGGATCAAAGCCGGCCTGGTCAGGGTTGACGGCTCACCCAGCCTCAAGCCTTCCACCCCGGTGCAGCCCGGCCAGAAAATTGAAGTCTGCCCCGGTCCCAGCCACCAGGATGCCCCAGAACCTGTCAAAGGCCTTGTGGATATAATTTTCAGCGATGCACATCTTCTGGTGCTCAACAAACAGCCCGGCCTCAATGTACACCCTGCCCCGTCTGTTTCTGAACCCACACTGGTCCATCATCTTCTGGCTGAATATCCGGCCCTGAAAAATTTTGCCCGGCAGGACCGGGCCGGAATAGTCCATCGCCTGGACCGGGATACTTCAGGGCTCATGCTGGCCGCCCTTGACCCGGAAACAGCAGGCAGGCTCCAGGAGCAGTTCAAGAACCGCCTGGTCAAAAAGATCTATCTGGCCCTTTTATGCGGCTGCCCTGAGAAAAAACACGGTTTTATCACCCAGCCCCTGGGAAGAGACCCGGCCGGCAGAACCCGGATGGCTGTCCTTGAATCCGGACGAACTGCCAGAACTGAATACCGCATAATCCATGAATCACATGATAAATCCTGGTCTCTGGCTTTAATCAGAATCTACACCGGCAGGACACACCAGATCAGGGTGCACATGGCAGCCGCAGGTCATCCGGTTATGGGCGATTCCGTCTACGGAGCCCAGGCTCTGGAAAAAATCAGAACACAGCATCCAGGTCTGAAGCGGCTGATAAAAAGGCAGCTCCTGCATTCCACCAGCCTGGAATTCTCCCATCCAGAAACCAGAACCCGGCTGAAATTCTTCCAGCCCATGCCTTCAGATTTTCAGCGGGTGATCCTGCACCTGTCCAGGAAATGCCAGAGAATCATCATCACCGGATCCATGGGAAGCGGCAAAAGCCTGGTCAGCTCCCTGCTCAAAGAACTGAACCATCCGGTTTTTGATGCGGATCAGTGCGTCAGGGAGCTTTATCAGCCGGGCCAGGACGGCTGGGAGCTCATCCGGAAAAGGTTTGGAAATATTTTTTTTGAACCTGAAACAAAAAAGGTGGACAAAAGGGTTCTGCTTGAGCAGATGGCAGAAAATCCGGCCATCCTTGAAGAAATCAACCACCTTATCCATCCCCTGGTCCGCCAGAGGCTTGAATCTTTTTTTGACCGTCATAAAGACTGCAGAAC